>JAJZNH010000433.1 GCA_021811745.1 Acidobacteriota bacterium | reverse complement strand
CGGCATCCCCGTCGCAGGTTAGATAGCCCGCATCCTCGTATATCCCGAAGTTCAGCCCCAGCTTGTGAAGCGCTTCGCCAATCGGCTTCATGCCATTGGGAAAGCGCAGCGGGTCAGCCTGCAGATCTCCCTCCTTGTCGCGGTCTTTCTGCATCCAGCAATCATCGATGATCACCGTCTTATAACCAGCTGCTGCCAGTCCGGTACGAGCGAGAGCGTTGGCGTTATCCAGAATCGTCTGCGCGGTGTACCCGCATTGATAGTGGGCCCAATCGTTCCATCCCATTGGAGGCGTCATCGCCAGAGGACGGGATGATCCGGCGGGCGCGGCCAAAGTGCAGGGTGCGATGCCGGTCAGAAAGGCCAGCAGTATCACACCCACTACAGCCAGGGACAGGCGCCGCGGGCACGAGGATAGCTGGGCGCTTCGCTGGTTGCGCAGGGAAGTCCCGGCCGCAGGCACATCCGCTGCGGCTACGCTTGGAGTGATCCTCTTCGCCTTGCTCAAGATCATCTGCCTGTGTTTCTCTAACGAACTGCGTACTTCATTCCCGCGCATCACGAGCTCCTGTTCCGGAACCAAATCCGATTCCGCACTGTTCTTAAATCAGTACACCGCGAAAGGATGAGCCCCCCGCGGAGCGTATGCTTGCAGATCGCGGCTGCGGCATCAGCAATTCCGGCATGATTCACCAGAATCCAAGTGCGGCCGGATCGACTCAGAAATTGTGCAGCCGCTTCGGTCACTGGGTCAGCAGAGAGGTTCCGTCAGCGAGTACTGCAAATGCCCCCATCCCCAGTCTCGCAGCTAATGCTTCGGTTTCCCGCTGATTCTGATCCACGATAGGGACCGTGGCTCCAGCATGACTGAGCCACTCCGCAATGGCTTCGCCGATACCGGTTGCACCTCCAGTCATGATCGCCATCTGGTCACCAATTCAAACACCTGCTGTTCTCCACGCGGTCATTCAATGAACTCGGCCGGCTCCGCGCGCCTTATCGCACCAACTGCAGAACGTTCTCTGACCCTGGCGGTCACGCAGAAAAGCGCCGCTCCTGCTAGCTCTTTGGGAAAAAGGCGTAGGGCATGCCCCAGAGGTGAGCATCTCGCGGCCTCAGGTACCAGTCCAGCAAAGCATTCAAGGTTTCACCGGAAGGTTCTTCCGAAGCTTGAGGATGCGTCGCGCGGAAAATCTCGAGCATCTGCTTTGAAAACTGCTGCACAGCTTCGGGATGCTGGTCCGCCACGTTCATGAACTCTCCTGGATCCTTCTGAAGATCGAAGAGCTGAATCGTCTGGCGGGGCAGATTCCCCGTCATGTATCCGTCCAGCCGGAAGCGCTTTCCACTGCAATAGATGAATTTCCAGCGGTCAGTCCGGATGCAGGCTTCTTCATTTTCAAGATATTCGCTGAAGATTGACTGTCGGGGTTCCGCAACTTTTCCCGTCCTCAGATACCCAGCTAGACTCTGCCCCTGATTTAACTGGAATGGCTCGGCGCCCAGCATTTCCAGCAGAGTTGGCGGCACATCGACGGATTCCGTGAAATCCTCCACTACCCCGCCTGCTCGTATATGACCCGGCCAACGCATGATGAGAGGAACCCGAAGGGCGGGATCATAGCAGACGTGTTTCTCAAACCGGCCGTGCTGACCGAGGCTGTAGCCGTGATCCGCCATGTAGATCACCAGGGTGTCGTTTTCCAGTCCCAATGCTCGCAGTGCAGCCAGGACCGCGCCGACATTGCGATCAAGATAGCGCACCGAAGTATAGTATGCAGCGATGATTCCCTGCTTCTGCTCTGGCGTGAGTCCGCGAAAGACAAGCGGAATCTGCTCGGCGTCTTCCGGACCAACTTCCGGCACAGGAAATTCGGCAGGATTGAAGTCGTTGCGATCTTCGATAGGGAAATTGAAGGGTGAATGCGGTTCCCGGAAGCTCACCCACAGGGCAAAAGGCTCGTCCTTATGCTCGCGCATATAGTTCACAGCCTTGTGCATGACCCAGGTGCTCTCCATATTCTCGTACTTGTACCCTTCGGGCAGGGTGTCCGAGTCAAGCCAGATGCTGGCCGGAACTTCAAAAGGCCGCCATTTCGGCTTGGTGCGGATTCCATTGAACTGCCTTGGGGGGCCTGCCGCAGCCCCCCAGTCCCGTGCCACCATGTCCTCGGTCTCCACCGTCACAAAGCCGTGCAGTCCGGGGCGGCCCGGTGTGTTGAAGTGCATCTTTCCAAACACGGCCGGCTCATATCCGCTCGCGGCCAGTTGGCGCGCGAGAGTTGGCTTGTCTTCGGCAAGCGGAGTGCCGAGAAGGGTAACTCCCGAGGAATGCGGCAATTGGCTGGTTAAAAAGGACTGCCGGGAGGCTGTGCAGACAGGAGAATTGCAGTAATTGCGCGCAAACCGGGTTCCCTCGGAAGCCAGCCGATCCAGGTTGGGAGTATAGGCTCGGCGATTCCCCTGCGCACCCAGCACGTAGCCGGCATGGTCGTCCGCCAGGATATAGAGCAGATTCGGTTTGCGATCCGTTGCCCGGGCGACTCGCGGGGCCAACATGGCTGCGGCCGCTGCGCCGGCTGAACCTAACATTCGCCTTCGAGTAACCATCGGAGTCACTTGCCATCCTCCCATTCGATTTGACCGAGCGCGGTTCCTAATTGCGCGTCCGACGTCAGAGACAAGTCCATCCTGAACCTGCGACCTCAGATTTCCACCTCAGGGTATCGGAGAAGCCCATAAGGATGCTCGAATGCTACTCACTCGTGTCGAAATATGTCAATATTCTTTCCTAAATGTTGCAATCGGGTGCTATGTTGAATCATATTGTGAGCGTCTGCTCTCTCTGAAGAGGAGAGCCTGGCTGCCAACCTGAAGAAGACCACACGGAGAAAAAGTGTGATCGCAGGAATCATGTGGCGTCTGGCTGCGCTCTGCACGACTTTCTGCCTCCTCTTTTGGCCCGCTTTTCTGTCTGCTCAGCAATCCGGTGCTTCAGCCGCCTCGCAGGGCACGGCAGAGTACCGGGTAGATCAGAACAGCCATCGAGCCTCCATCCCGGAATCCGGCTATCTGATTGAGCAAAACCTGAAGATTCGCATGCGTGATGGGATCGAGTTGGCCGCAGACATCTATCGGCCCGCCACGAAAGGCGTTGCATCTCCGGGAAGATTCCCGGTGATCGTTTACCGCACTCCGTACAACAAGGAGGGGTTTCACCGCGCCGGCATCTTTTTCGCCAGGCATGGTTTTGTAGTTGTCGCGGAAGATTGCCGGGGCCGCTTCGCTTCGGAAGGCAAGTTTTATCCTCTTGTGCAGGAAGGGCCGGACGGTTACGACACGATTGAATGGGCCGCGCGCCAGCCCTGGTCGAACGGCAAAATCGGCACTGCCGGCGCATCCTATGAGGGCTGGGTCCAGTACACCGATGCCCTGCTCGCGCCTCCTCACCTGGTTACCATGTTTCCGGTGGTAGCCTGGGGCAACTTCTACCAATCCTCATTCACCGGCGGTATCCCATCGCTGAACATGTCCGAGTGGGATCTCTTCATGGCAGACACCAGCCGGGAGGCGCAGCAATTACCTGCGGTGCGCGACAAGCTCTCGGAGACATTCAAGCATCCAGACGCTTGGCTGGGCTTGCCGCCCACCGAGCGCGCGAAGATTTTTCTCCCGCTTCCTCAATACAGCACGATCTTTCAGAATTCCTATCAGCATCCACGCTTCGACAGCTATTGGCGGCAGCCGGGTTTCTTTCCCGCCGGGTATTACGGGCGGTTCAAAGACGTGCCCATGTATTTCATCAGCGGCTGGTACGACGGCACCGTGGGAGGAGTCATCAGCAATGACGTGGAACTCTCTTCGCTCCAGCATTCTCCCAAGCGGCTGATGATCGGTCCATGGCCGCATGCCACCGGAAGCGCCATCTGCGGTGAAGCCTATTTTGGATCATCGGCGGCCGTGGACGAGCAGGCGCTGCAACTCGACTGGTTCAGTCACTGGCTGAAAGCTGAGCCGTACAAGATCATCAGCGGAGCGCCGATCCGTATCTTTGAGATGGGAGGCGGCGTGCGCGGCAAGGTTCCAGCCGGCAAGCTCAATGCGGGAGGAAGATGGATTTCACTGGAGACCTGGCCTCCTCAAACTGTCGCCACCAACCTCTATCTCGACAACAACGGGGGGCTGCGCTACTCTCCCCCGCAGGCAGGCGGGGCAACTTCCTTTGTGGACGATCCGTCCAACCCCGTGCCCACCCGTGGCGGCTACTTTCACGGGGACTGCGTGCAGAATCAGGCAGAGTTGGAAAAGCGCGCAGACGTGCTTACCTTCACCACTCCCGCACTGAAAACCCCGATCTCCATCATGGGAACGGTGGAGGCACATCTTTCGATCGCCTCCACAGCGCCGGATAGCGATTTCATTGCCAAACTCGTAGACGTCTATCCAAATGGATACTCCATGATCGTTGCGGAGGGTGAACTTCGCGCCCGCTATCGGAACGGTCCTGACCAGCTCTCGCTGATGACGCCTGGAGAAATCTACACGCTGAACTTTCCGCTCGGCCCTACCAGCAATCTCTTCGCCCCAGGGCACCGGCTTCGCCTGGATATCAGCAGCACGGACTTTCCTCGACTCGAACCAAACCCTAACACTGCAGCAGCTCCTGGCCAGTGGCACACCACCGCCATTGCCCGGAACGTTGTTTATTCCGGGGGATCGCACGGCTCATACGTGGTTCTGCCGGTGCTGACCGACCATTCGCCTGCGCGCCGGGTTTCGCCGCCAGCGAGAAAAGAATAGAGTTTATCGATGAACAGCACGAACCTGGGAGATGTCCGGAAACTGATCGATCCGCTTACTGGCGCCCTGGAGAGGCTGCTGAAGGAGTTGGTGCGAACCAACAGCGTGGCCGTACTCTCGGGCGGCAATGAAACCCCCGCCCAGATCGTGCTTCACGAGTTCTTTCGCGAACATGGCATTGCTTCCGAACTGTATGACACCGACTTCATCGCCAATTCGAATTTCACTGCCGTAAAGAAAAGCAAACTCTACGCAGGCAGAAAGAATTTGAGCGTGCGTTTGCAGGGCTCCGGCCGTGGAAAAAGCCTTTTGCTCAACGGCCACATGGATACGGTTCCCGCCGGGATTAAGCGGTGGTCTCATTCGCCGTGGTCCGGTCATTGTGAGCAGGGGCGCATCTGCGGCCTTGGTTCATTCGATATGAAAGGAGGAGTGACAGCCAACGCAGCCGTAATCTGCGCCCTGCACCGCGCCGGCATCCGCACCAGCGGCGACATTCTTTTCGAATCGGTCGTGGATGAAGAATGGGGTGGAGGAGGAGGTACGATCGCCGCCCGCCTGCGCGGCGATTCGGCAGACGCCTGTGTCATTCCGGAGGGTACTCAACTGGAGATATATCGCGCCACGCGCGGCGGATTTATCGTCGACCTGGTAGTGGATGCCGGCGATCCAGCCAACTACTTCTCCCCATCCGAGGTGATGAGCCCGGCCATGCACTTGGGGCGGCTGTTGGAATGGGTGCGTGCCAATGCCAGAAAGCGGAAAGCCCTCAAACCACAGGGAGCCCACGCCTGCTTTCCGGATCCCGCCCCGGTCCAGGTGCTTGCCGTGGAATCGAACCGCATTGCCCCGGAGGTACCCCTGAGTGTGCCTTCGCGCGCGACGGTACGCGCTTATTGGCAATTCCTTCCAGAAGAGGATGTCGATTCAGTTCTTGCCGGGATTCGGAGCGAACTCAATCGTTTTTGTGCAGCCGACCAGTACTTTCGAGATCACCCGGTTCAGTGGCTGCCGGTGACTGAAGCCCCTCTGCACGGCCATGAGCTGGCTCCCAACCATCCCTGGCTGGAATGCATGGAGGCCAACGCCAGCCTCGTTCTGCAAAGAACGGTGGAGACCACAGCGGCGCCCTATCCGTGCGACGCCGGCCTGATCCATCGGGATTTCGGCATTCCAACACTACTCTTTGGGCCCTCCGGAGGTGGCGCCCACAATCCGGACGAATACGTCGACTTCGCATCGGTGATCCGAACTGCGGAGGTTCTGCTTGCCGCGGCGCTTGAATGGACCGGCGCCTGAGTCACCACTCTCCTATTGCTCGCTCACAAATGATCATTTTCGGACAAAAACGATTGACAATGAATTAACCACTCGCTATTCTCGTTTCCATTGGAGGACTTTTTGGGAGATTTTGGAAAAAAGATCAGGCTTAACCGGATTCTGAATGCGCCGGGGCGTGGCACTCTCGTGGTGGCCTTCGACCACGCACTAGTGCTGGGGCCCATTCCGGGCACAGAAGACCCTGGCGGTCAGATCGCGCGGTTTATCAGCGCTGGCGTCAATGCGGTTCTCCTGAACCTGGGACTGATCCAGCGCTACATCCATTGTTTCGCGCCCGCCAACACTCCAGGCATCATCGCGCGCATCGATTGGACGACGGTTTGGAACTCACTGAGCCAGGGAGACCACGGCGCGCTACGGAGTTGCATGCTGGCTACTCCAGAAGAAGCCCTGCGCCACGGAGCGGACGCGGTCCTCACCTATCTGGTGGTA
>JAJZNH010000483.1 GCA_021811745.1 Acidobacteriota bacterium | reverse complement strand
CAAGGGCCGTGTGATCGGCGTCCTCGATCTTGAACACACCCGCCCCGCCTTCTTCAATGAAACGCACGAGCGCATGTTGGCCACCCTCGGCGCGCAGGTGGCCATCGCCATTGAGAATGCCCGCCTCTACCAGGCCGTGCGCAGCCAGGAGCAGCAGCTCGAACGCGACCTCGCCATGGCCCGCGAGGTCCAGCTTCGCCTGCTTCCCAGCACGCCGCCCGCCCACGACCACGCCGAAATTGCCGTTCGCTTTCTGCCCGCGCGCACCATCGGTGGCGATCTTTACGACTTTCTGGACTACGGCCCAGGCCGCACCGCCATCGTCCTCGGCGATGTGAGCGGCAAGGCCGCGCCCGCAGCCCTGTTCGCCGCCCTTCTCAGCGGCATCATGCGCTCCGCCGCCCTGCAGCATCCCCTGCCCGCGCAAATGCTCGCCCTGCTGAACCGCTCTCTTCCCGAGCGCAAGCTCGAGTCCCAGTACGTGACCATGCTCTTTGCGCTCTGGAACGACGACGACCGCACCCTCCGGGTGGCCAACTCCGGCGCCGTCCAGCCCATTCTCTGCCATGCTGGCCAACCGGGGCGGAAGCCGGGGTCCCCGCCGAACGGTCCTGGTTCGACGGGAAGGGAGGCGCTCACCATCCGTGCTGAGGGTTTTCCCCTGGGACTCTTCCCCCACGCCGATTACGAAGAGCACACCATCGAAGCCCAGCCTGGTGACACCGTCGTCTTCGTCTCCGACGGAATCCTGGATGCGGAGAATGAACACGAGGAAATGTACGGCGAGGAGCGTCTTTCCGCCCTCCTTTGCGCCCATCGCGCCAGGCCCGCCCAGCAAGTTGCCGAGGCCATCCTCGCCGACGTTACCCGCTTTCAAGGCGCGCAGGATCGCTTCGACGACGAAACCATCATCGTGCTCAGTGTGCGGTAGAAAATCGGTGATGCGGCTGATTGGGCCCGGTTGCAGCGCGGCGGCATGATCCCTGCGTTCGAATCTGCGCGCAGCTGGGGCTCAATGGGAAGACATCCTGCCCCAGCATTGCTCCACAACCGGCGCCTGTCCGCGCACCGGCTCGGTCTCACCGGTAAGGAGTTCCCTCAGTGCACCACGCTTTGGAACAGGGGTGATTCCAGCAGGCTGCTAAACTGCGAGTCGCTGCTCGCAAAGTGGATCGTAATCTGCCCCATGTTCGACGAAACCGAGGTGGCGTTCAGCGCTTGCGCCTCTGCCGGCGTGCTGGTCATCTTGCGCACGATCATGGCTGCGCTCAAAAGCGATGAAATCGTAGCCGCGGTAAATGCATCGCCGGTTGAAATCGTCAGGCTGAACTGCACCCCGTTCTGGAAATTCATGGAATACCAGCAGCTCTGCAGCCGGTCGCGCACCGCCTTGTAGTTCGTCACTGAGCCAGCCTGCCCCAGCAGTGAGTTCATCATCGTCCGCGTTCCGTGTGAATCCAAAATGCTCCACAGGGGCGCGGAACTCACGCTCTGCATGGCGCTCATCATCGGACCGTTCGTCAGCATGCTGGGTGCAAACCCATCGTGGGCGTTCAACGCCTGCTCCACTGCGTCCTTGTCCCCGAAGACGATGGTTGACGGGTCCATGAAGCAAAGCACCATCCCCGATCTGGTCATCGGATAAATGCTATTGGCGCGCAGCATCGTGGGCTTGATCTTTAGCCTGTTGAAGTTGGCCAGAATATCCGGCTCCGAGAACTCGCCCTCGGCGATGCCCACCGTGTACAACGAGTCGCCTGATCCCGAGCCTCGGAACAGCCCAAATGCCATCTCGTCAACGTCGTTGTTGTCGTTGAGTCCCGACTTCTCCAGCGCCGTCTCCAGTTGCTTCAGCGCCGGCGGCATCACGCGGTTGCGCAGAGCCATCGCCGCCGCCGAGTTCTCCATCGCCTGGTAGTCAATCGCCACCAGCTGCTGCACGTCGTGCGGTACCGCCGACATGGCATTGGTCGACAACTGCGATGCCAGCGCCGCCGTGGACGCCGCCAGCAGCAAAGGTGCCAACGAGAACTTAACCAGTGCATTTACCAATCTCCACCTCCGCAACCCCGCCGGTCTTGAGGCCCTTACCGCGCCGGCAACCCTGAAAAACGCATCCCGCCCGCGCTTCCATTTCTACTTGCCCCTCGCGGACCATCCCGCTTTTACCGTGCCGTTCGTGCTTCGCCCGGCCAGGCCAGCGGAGCCCCGAGGCGCCGCTCCAGGATTTTGGTCTGCTCGTCGAATCCACTTAATTGACGCATCCACTTGCTTTCCCGCTCACAGGCTGCCTCCGGCAGCAGGCCAATTACCTCGCCCTCGGCGATCGCGGCCTTGTGCCGTGCGGCCAGGGTCTGAACTTCCCTATACACCTGCGAGATCGGTGTCGCCTCGAAATCGGTGATGTTCATCGAGAGTTGGGCGCGGCCGTGCACGAGAACTCCCATGGCCTTCACCCCCCTCAGGCCGCCTGAGGCGGCGCGAATCTCGCGCGCTATGGCGCGCACGATCGCCACATCCGACGAATCGAAGTAGATGTTGTACGCTACCAGATATTTGCGCGCTCCCACCGCGCAGGCGCCCGCGGTCGGGTGCAGACCAGGCCCTCCCAGATCGGGCCGCCGCGATGGATCTTTGAGAACCGCCTCGCGCAGCCCTTCGAACTGCCCTCGGCGCACGTTCTCCAGGTTGGCGCGGTCCGGCCGCGCCGCTGAAGCTTCATAGAAATATACCGGCACTCCAAACCGCCGCCAGATCTCCAACCCCGCCTGCCTGGCCAGCAGAGCGCATTGCTCCAGCTTGATCCCTGAGATCGGTACAAACGGAATCACGTCCGCCGCTCCGATACGCGGATGCACCCCCTGCTGGCGGGTGAGGTCGATCAGTTCCACCGCCTTGCCCACCCCGCGCACCGCTGCCTCCACCACGCCCGCCGGCTCGCCTGCGATCGTCACCACCGAGCGGTTATGATCCCCATCCATCGACCAGTCCAGCAGACGCACCCCATCCACGCGCATCGCCGAGACAATCGCCTCTACTCGGCGCGCGTTCACTCCCTCTGAGAAATTGGGAACGCACTCGATAACCGGCTCGTTCATCCTGCCCCGCTCCAGTCCCATCTCGGCCCGATCGCCGGCAGGGGCTGGATTGCCCCTGCGGCGCACCCCCAGGTCGTCTCTCCTTCAGATGTAGCACCGGGACCTTTGCTAGATGGCGGCTCTTTCACAGGGGAACCACCGCCTAAGTTCCCGGCTTCGGCCTCTGCCAGCGGGAGTCGCGCCTCAGCCCATCTCACTTCCAGAAGGTATAGCCCACCTGCAACTGGAGGCTGGCGTTCACCCCGGGGTTGCGATCCCCAAGCGATGCCGAGGAGATGTGTACTCCGCTCACCAACACGTCAATCGACCGCTTGGAGCGTAGGAAATAGTGCACACCAATCCCTCCCTGCGGCGAAAAGTTCCATACCGAAGTCCCGCCGTCGAGTCCTAAGGCCGGGTTGCTGTAATAGTTGGGCGGAAACTTGTGGGTCGTGTAGATCAATCCACCCGCGGCTTGAAACCAGGGCTGAAACCGCGGCGAACGCGTCAAGAAGTTCCAGCGAAAGATGACGGGCATCACGCTCACCCCCCGGAACGTACCTCCACCGGTCGGCAGAAGACACGTGTACGATCCCGTAGGCGACTGGCACGTGTAATATGCGTTGTGCGGCGGCGGCGTGTACGCCTGCCAGAACGGTATGATCGCGCCCGCAAACTGAAACTGCCCGCTGAGAATGCCCGCATGCACCACTGGCGTGATGATCTTGCCCAGTTCCATACCTGCCCACAGAAATTTGAATGCTGACCGCGAGCCGCCAACTCCTGAGCCCCAGTTGAGGAACGGTCCGTACTCCCAGCTCCGGTCCTGGCGAACCTGGGCTGCGAAATTAGCTGTCCCCTCTTTCCCGGCGCCACCCTTCGGCGGCCCTGCGGCAGCCATCATGGCTCCCGTCATCAACACCAACACCAACAACACCAACCGCCGGGCTCGTCTCAAAGTCCTCTCATCCCTCCCACGCCAATTTTCGATCTCAAAATAAAGACCGCCACACGCGGGCGGCCCCTGACTCTTTGCCGTCGCCGCGTCAGCCGGCTGCGTGCTCCACCTGTTCGGCGTCCATGTCGAAGTTCGAGTACACGTTCTGTACGTCGTCCAACTCCTCCAGTGCCTCCAGCAGCCGCATCATCTGGCTCGCGGTCGCGCCCTCGAGCTTCGTATAGGTCGAGGCCACCATCGTGACTTCGCTCATCACGGTGGGAATCCCCGCGGCCTTGATCGCTTCCGCCACGCCCTCATACGCGCCCGGCTCGGTCACGATCTCCCACGTGTCGCCTGCGTCACTCAGATCTTCGCCTCCGTGCTCCAGCACGATGTCCATCAATCGCTCTTCGGTGGCCGCTGACTTCTCCACCGCGATCAGCCCCTTCTTCGAGAACATGAACTTCACGGATCCCGCTTCGCCCAGGTTCCCGCCGTTCTTCGAGAATGTGTGCCGGATCTCGCTCACCGCGCGATTGCGGTTATCCGTCAGCACCTCCACGATGATCGCCACTCCGCCGGGACCATATCCCTCGAATGCGGCCTCTTCGTAGGTGGCTCCTTCCAGCTCCCCGGTGCCGCGCTGAATGGCCCGCTTGATGTTTTCCGCGGGCATATTCTCGGCCTTGGCTGCCAGAATCGCTGTGCGCAGCCGCGGGTTGCCGTCCGGATCGCCTCCGCCACGGGCGGCGATGGTGATTTCCTTGATCAGGCGGGTGAAGATCTTGCCGCGCTTGGCGTCCAGCGCGCCCTTCTTGTGCTTGATTGTGGCCCATTTCGAATGGCCAGACATGACGACCTCGATGCTGCGAAGATAGCGGCGCTTCCTCGCGCCCGACTAGTGAGTATAACATCCGCGGTGCCGGCTCTGTGATGCCGGCCGCCTGTTCGAGTCGCCGCTCTTCGCCTATCCCTGTTGCACTTTCGCAGCTCGCGTCCCTTTGGCTGCCGGCCAGCCCAGCGCCTCCACCACATCCAGGCAGACCGCGATCAAAACCGGTCCGGCCACCTCAACGATCATGAGCGCATTCACCCTTCCCGTCCGTTCCATGTAGGTGGCCAGAGCAATCGGAAGCACCACTGCATTCACGCTCAACCACACGCAGGAAATCCGGCGGTGCCAGAACGCCAGCGTGCTCGCCGGCAAGACCGTCAGCGAGTTCAACACCGAAGCAAAAACGTCAAAATCGGTAAACCCGGCCCCCTTGGTGATAAAGGGCGCCATGACGAAGGGCAGAAATCCCCATAGAATTCCCACCGTGAGCAGAACTCTCACCCAAAACTGCCGCATCTGTGATTGTTCATTCATACAACCGCCGCCTAGCCGCCTGGCTGACCCGTTGACTAGCTGACTCGCCCTTCACTCTTGCCTGCCCTTCGCCGCGAAATAAGGCTCCTGCAACAGCGCCAGCAGGTACTGCCCGTACCCGCTCTTCAAGATTGGCTGTGCCAGCGCCTCCAGTTGCTCCGCGCCAATGAACCCCTGCCGGTAGGCAATCTCCTCCGGGCAGGCGATGTCCAATCCTTGCCGCTTCTCGATCGTATGCACAAACAGCGCCGCCTCCAGCAAAGCCTCGTGTGTCCCCGTATCCAGCCAGGCCATCCCCCGGCTCATGATCTCCACGTTCAGCTTTCCCGCCTCCTGGTAACGGCGGTTCAGGTCCGTAATCTCCAGCTCTCCCCGCGCTGAAGGCCTCAGCGTCGCCGCGATCTCCGCTGCCCGATGATCGTAAAAATATAGTCCCGTGACCGCGTACCGCGACTTCGGCTCTTGGGGCTTCTCTTCCAGACTCATCGCGCGTCCCTGCGCATCGAACTCCACCACCCCATACCGTTCCGGGTCCTCCACCGGGTACGCGAACACCGTTGCGCCTTCGGTGAGCCGTGCCGCCGCCTGGAGCTGTCGTGACAATCCCTGCCCGTAAAAAATGTTGTCGCCCAGAATCAGCGCGCTCGGTTTGCCGCCGATAAACTCTCGCCCGATCAGAAAGGCCTGCGCCAGTCCATCCGGACGCGGCTGCACCGCATACTCGATCTCGATCCCCCACTGATGTCCGTCGCCCAGTAGATCCGCGAACCGCCTCGTGTCCTGAGGCGTTGAGATGATGAGGATTTCGCGCAAGCCCGCCAACATCAGGGTGCACAGCGGGTAATAAATCATCGGCTTGTTGTACACCGGCAGAAGCTGCTTTGAAACCACATGGGTCACCGGGTAGAGCCGCGTTCCTGATCCGCCCGCCAGAATAATCCCTTTCATAGCGCCGCCCGCTCCCCGTAGTTCTGTTCAATCCAATCTCTATACGCCCCTGTCCGCACGTTCTCCACCCACTCGCTGTGTTCCAGATACCAGCGCACCGTCTTGCGCAGGCCGCTCTCGAAGTTCTCCTCCGGCTTCCATCCCAGCTCGCGCGCAATCTTGCTCGCGTCGATCGCGTAGCGCCGGTCGTGGCCCGGCCGGTCCTTCACAAACGTAATCAGCTCTCTGCGCGCCGCGCCGTTTTTCCG
>JAJZNH010001024.1 GCA_021811745.1 Acidobacteriota bacterium | reverse complement strand
GTATTTTTGGGGAAGACCTCTTCAAACTCTTCAGCAGGTTCGAGGGCCACAGCCCCCGTCGACCGATGAACATAGATCGGATAGTACAGATGCTCTCGGTTGAGACGATTGAAGATCGGATTCCGATTCCGGAGTTCCAGTTCTCGATATTTGCCGTGCTCATCCTCGTGATCATACTCAGCAAGCTTCGATGCATCTTTTGGGATCTGTCCAATTGCGTCTGATTGTGCGTTTCTAGCATAAATCAGGACATACTCGTGGGTCGTAGCAAGAAACTTGTTCAGTGTCCTACCCCGAGGGTTCGTTTGAACTGTGACCTGCGCGACAAAATTCTCCTCTCCGAAGATTTCGTCCATCACCATCCGCAATGCGCTCAATTCCGTGTCATCGATGCTGATGAAAATCACTCCGTCATCCGACAGGAGGTGTAAGGCAAGGAACAGACGGGGATACATGTCTGTCAGCCAACGTGAGTGCACTCGTCCAGCGGTCTCTTGAGCGGTCGTCGCGAGCGTTCCCTCTTCGGTAATCTGACCCGTATAGCGCAGATAAGCTCTCAGGGGATCGCGGAAGTTGTCAGGATACACAGACTCTTCATTGTCGCGGTTGTAGGGCGGATCGATGTAAATCATTTTTGCGCTGCCATAGTAACTCTTCAGTAGGTGCTTAAGAACTTCAAGATTATCGCCACAAATCAAGGTGTTCTCGGTCGAACTGAACGAAATGGACGCCTCAGGTTGTGGGCGCAAAGTCCCAGTAGCGGGCGATTGGGCGGCGGCGACAGCTTCGCCCTTGCCCACCCACGAGAGTCCGAAGCGTTCGCTCGGCATAGACGCCGTGGACTCCCCAAGGAGTCCGGCAAGCTTATTGAGGTCAAGCGCCCCATCCGTGAAAGCCTCCGGAAACATGAGGGATAGGCATCGCCTGCGTTCAGCGCCGAGGTCAGGGTAGTCCCAGGCTGGTTGGTCTGCCATGCCTCAATTCGCACCTCCAAGTGAGGACTCCGCTCGGCGGAGAGATCAGGCGGGCGCGATCGGCGGCACTTATGTTGCGGACGAAGGGATGCCGACTGCGATGCGCTCCTTGAGGAGCAAGCGCGGCTGGTCGGTTGCCTCCCGCAGTACCGCCGACAGAGGGCCCAGCAGGTCCGCCGGGGGCGGCGCTGCCAGAACCGCCACCTCCGTCGTCTGCAGTTCTGATCCACAGGGCGGGCAGGTGCCGCACCATTGGTGCCAGCGGGCACCGGCCGCGGTCACCCCTGGCCAGACGCCCCAGGTCGGCTGATAGGTTCGCGGCGATGTCCCGCTCGCGCTCGATCTTCGTCTGCTCATCGCGCCGCGCCAGCACCTCGGCGATTGTGCCCGGGGCCAGCCCCACGGACTCAGCGAGGGTCTTCATCGCCTCGTCCCGGTCCAGAGGCTCCATCCGATCCGCCGCCGCCAGGACCGCACCGATTGCCGCGTCCCGGCCCAGGTCCGTCGTCAAGTCGTGCGCGGCCAGCAGCCGCCGCGTCAGCCATTTCGCGCCGCTCTCCGCCAGCCGCAGGCACTCCCTGTATACCTGCAACCCCTTATGGAGTCGGAGGCCATAGCCCAGCTGGCGTCCAGCGGCACCAGAGCGCATATCACTTTGTGCTTATCAATCTATCCGCTCTTCTGCTGGAGGCCAGTCAGCAATGTGCAAAGACTATGAAAATGGGGACGGAACCAGAGAATTTGCTGCCCGCCCAACCTCATCTAGGGCATCACGGAACGCCTTGAGCCCGGATACATACATGTAGCCAATCCGCGCCCGGCTCCGCCGGGCCGCATTGGAACACCCATGCTTACACCAGGCCACGTTGATAATCACAATATCCGCCGCCGCCAGCAGCCCCAGCAGCCGGTCGTTCGGATGCATTTGACCGTCGAAGAAGTCCACAACACTTGCGCCCATGGCGATCGCTTCCGCTGTATATCCCGCCTCCCGATTCGGGTCGGCCACAATCAGCACACGCCCATACCTCACTGCCTGTGTCCCCTGCAGCCGAGCCTGGTAGTCCGCTTCCAATCGCTTGAACTGTTCGTCTCGTTCCCGCAAGATCTCACGCAGCACCGCGTTCTCTTCCCGGGCGGCCGCCAGATCCTCCTCCACCTGCCGCCGCTTTCCCTCCGCATCCGCCACCAGTGCGCTGGCCCTCCGTACTGTCCGCTTGGTCCGCCCAACCTGTCGCTCAGCTTCCTCCCGTGCCGCGGCCGCCTGCCGTTCCGCCCGCTGGAGACCCACGCTTGCCGCTGCCGCTGCCCTGCGAGATTCTTCCTTTCGCCGCGCCTCCATCTCCTCATAACTCCGTTGCCGTCGCAATAAATCCTCCATCTGCGCATCTAACACGCCGCGATCTATGTTCTCGGTCGCCTTCGCGAAAATCTCCAGCCGCCCCTCTCGCATCAGAAGCCAGCGGGAGACGAGTAAAAGGTACTGTTCTTTCTCAATCCTGTCTCTAAGAGAATCCGCATCAATCTTCTGAAGTTTGCAGGCCATGCGTAAGAACATATCGAGATAGGTCGCCAATTCTTCCCCAAAGCCACGCTGCAGATACATGCCAATCTTGGCTCGGTTCCGTACCGCCTTCCGCGGGAGGCTGATCCCCATCCGCCGAGCGATATCGTTCAACACATACACTGGCAGGCCCTCGGTCATTCCCAACAGCACCTCACGGCCCAGAAGACGTTCCTCTTCATCCATCACCGTGCCCCCCTTCCCAGTGCGTCTGGTGCTCAGCAACCCGCTCAATCATGATCTCTGTGCGTTCCTCCCCCGGAGAACACGAAATCCTACGCATGCGCCCGTACTCCGTCACCTGCTTGTCGTTGGCGTAGACGATCGCCGTCAGCGCATCCTCAACCAGACCAACTAGATTTTTCAGATCCGGCTGCCTTCTCCCGGAAACGTAGAACTCGCAGGTCAATCGCACCGGTCCCTCCATAAGTGGCACTCGGGCCGCTCGCGCCAACCATCCGATCACCCCCATGTGCGCCAGATGTCGTGCCTCCCTCCCCCCCCTCCTGTACTTGCTCCGTTGTGTCATGCGTGCGGACGGCACCGGCCTCCCAGGCACCGTGAAGGACCAACTGTCCGGAGATGGCTCAATCATCACGCTCAAGGATCAGCCCCCCCGTCCAAGGAAGGCACTATACCGTCCGCTCATGTCGATGGCAGGCGGTCCGGCGCGGGAACGGCAGCCGCAACCAGAAGAAAGCCTACATGAAACGTGCGAGAGGGCGGCCGCCTTCAGGCGGCGGAGTCGTCACAACGCATCCGTGGTCATCGCCCGCCGGGGAGCGCGGAAGGTTCTCTCCGGAGAACCGCTGGCGCCGGAGAGAAAGTCCGCCAAGACGTTTCGGAAATTAGGGCCGGAACGGTCCGAAGCCACGCCGCCACGCCTGGGGAGATTGACGCGTCAGATCTGACGGAGTATCTTCTCTTTGTGCAAGCACCACTCGTGTGCCGTTGCGGAATGCCGACCTCCGCAACACCCACGGCGACCGGATCCTGACTCCGGCGCCATCATTTCCGCCCGGATCCCGACTCCGGCGGACAAGCCGAGCGCGAGGCTTATAGAGCGCTCGCCGTCTTTGTGCGGCAACGGGCTTCCGACCGGGCCAGAGAGGCGGTCGGGTGGATCTTCTGATCCTCAGCATCTAACGACGGAAATCTGCTCCGGCATGCCCGGGGCTTTTTTCATGCCCAAAACGGATGATCTTTCGGGAGGGACAGTATGGCTCTTGACCGTGCCGCGATGATGTCTCTGGCCATTGACGCCCTGTCCAGGCAAACCGAATCCAATAGCGCCAACCTGATGCGGACCCTCTCTGACCTGTTCGGCACCGTAGCCACGCTGATTGATGAGCATCCGATGAGCGCCCCCGTGCAAATCGCGCCTTCCCCCGATCAGCCCGTGGCTGTCTCTAATGACGGAGCATCAGACGAGTGGCTAACAATCGCGCAAGCACTCGTTCACATCCAGGAACGCGTGGGGAGGACGATCCACAAGGACGTGCTAAGAAGGCGCCTCAAAGGATACAACGCTAATGGCAAACACTACCCGCCGAAGTTCGTGAAAGGAGTCGATGCCAGAACAACAAGTGAAAATCAGTGGCTCATTCACCGCTCAGCCCTGGATGGTTTTATTGCATCTTCGGAATTTCTCCGCTCAAGGACGTACGTTCAGCCCACCACTACGAACTAGTAGACTCTATAAGTACAGTACTCTGTGCTGAATGCGCACCAACGATGCTCAGCCGATCCGCTCGCGGGCTGGCGCAAACACGGCTCAACTAGGAGGAACATTTTTGGACAGCACTATCTCCGCAGCCATGCGGCTCCTTGGCATGTCCGAACCGATCAACCGCTCATCCCTTGACCGGCTTTTCATGATCTACGCGACTAACGTCGCCCGCACAGACGACGCTATGTGGCGCCGCGCAACCGCCCTATTCCTCATGGTGCGTGGAGTTGGCCTCAGCTACGCCGCCGTGGCCGCCGGTACCGGCGAGTCCTCTTCTGGCGTGAAAAAGCTCGTGCGAACCTTCGAGGCTTTCCCGGATCCGGCCAAGCGGCCGGTCGGTCTCCGGTTCGCGCACTTCTATCACGCCGCCGAGACGAAGGCCCCCCAAGACTGGATTGGCCAGGCTTCCGGCATGACGGTCCCCGAGTTCCGCGGCAAGATTGCCGAAGCAAAGCGCCTTGCCAGGGAGGCCGAAGCGTATGCTCCCGTGCAACCCGCGGTTCGCGCGGCTTTGCTCGACCTTCTCAAAAAAGAACAGCCAATCACGGCTTCCATGCTCCAGAAGATCGCGACCCAACATCGCACGCCATATGCGTCCGTCCTGGGTGCCCTGGGCGCCCTCAAGACGCCGCGCCCAAACAGCGAATTCTTGGAGGCCCTGCAGGCCAGGGTCGTTGAACTGACCTCAGCCCTCGCGGCCTGCTCCAATGAGCGTCAGCGCCTGGAGGGCGTTGTCCTACAGCTTCAAGAAACGCTCGCTTCCAGCGAGGCCGCCCGCGTCTCAGCCGAAAAGGAACGCGACACCGCGGTCTCCGCACAAAAGATAGCGCAGGACAAACTGCGCAACATCCTCAGTATCGCCAGCTGATCCGTTAGGCCGGCTCCACTCTCCGGGGTGGGGCCGGCCTTCGTCGCCTTTCCCGCCAATCGACAGTCGCTCGACTAAACTGATGCAGGGAGGAGGCTGTTGGGTGGCCTGGCAGAATTCGCAGACACGCGCCATTGAGCCTGTCGCGCGCCTGGATCGCCTTCCTATCCCCTACGGCGGCGAGTTTCAGAGGACCATCTGCACCGCCGACAGCGCCAGGGAGATATCTGAGGGCCTGGGCGCAGCCGCCCAACGCTTCCTGCCCCCTATTGAGATCAGCGGAGCCTGAAGACCTCCGGCCTTCCGCTCTACGCAGCACAACGGGTCCACACCGTGGGGAAGGTGCCCTCCCCGCTCTATCGAGGTGACGACTGGTCTTGATGAACGAATGGGAAATCGAGGAGGCCGCCGACCGGTACCGCAATCACCCTGTCCTGGGGCCTGCGACCAAGACCCTGTTGGACCTCGTTGAGGTGGTCAACCGCAACTCCGATGGCTGGCCGTACTGGAGACTCCCCTCAAGAGCCGCGGCCCATGTGATGGCCATGATCGAGCGCGACGGCACCGCCCGATACCACTTCGATGAGACGCGTGCCGATGCCACCGCGGAGGAACTTCGGCGGGCATACGTCCCCCTGAAGGCGTTTCGGACGAAGACCGGCCTGCAGTTCCCACTGCACGAGCCCGAGGTGGGCAGAGCCGCGATTCGCATGTTCGACGCCGGCGACAACATGCTGGCCCGCGATGATGTGGCGGTCAAGCCCGTCAACCGCCGGCCACGCGCCACCCGGGCTGCACCCATCAGCCTCGGGCTCTTCGATGGCCCTGACATGCGCGGGTCCGCCTGAGCAGGGGCCGGTGAAGGCGCCAAGTCCGCTGCCTACGGGCGCCCATCGTGGGAGATCCACGGGCTCTGGACAACCATCCAAAACGGGGAGAATCCCAATATGTTTGACAAGGCGATAGAGAAGATCCAGGTAGAAATGACCGAGAAGACGGACAATCCGTACGTGCAGGCAATTGGGAAAATGTTGCTGAAGCACCTTGAAGAAAAGCCGGAACACGCTGAGGCGATTCTGGCCGAAGACAAGACCATCCTCAAGAGTCTCGATGTCATGCGTCGATATGCGCAGCAAAAGCAGGTGCAAGGTGTCGCTGTGGTGCCGGACGAAGTTGGATACACCATTGTACTCCAGTACTTCGGGTGCTGGGATGGAGAACCCATCGAGATTCCAACCGCACCGGAGCGCCCGGCCTATACGCCTCCAGTTCGCAACGCTGTCGCGCCGACAACGACACCGACTGCCACCAAAGGGAAAAAGGCCGAAAAAGCCGGCCAGTATGCGCAAATGTCGCTGTTTTGAGTAGCGCCCACATTGGCGGCACGGCAGACCCAAGAAGCCGTGCCGCCATGGCGGCCCAACCCATCGCGCCCACCCCTAATGAACTGGAGGATTTC
>JAJZNH010000742.1 GCA_021811745.1 Acidobacteriota bacterium | reverse complement strand
CCACCATGTTTTTCATTGCGGTGGAGGTATTCCCGCTGTCGCGGCGATAGTTGTCCGGCACGATTGTGCGGCGGCCGTATGGATCAAGGAGAATTTTCGACGGGTCAAAGCGGAGCCCCTTCTGGGGACAAAACGGCCCCTCGATACGATATGCGTAAATCTGGCCGGGCTCCACATCCGGCACAAAGATGTGCCAGTAATGATAAGTGCGGTTCGTGTACGGGTCCAGACGAAAGACACGCGACGGCCGATCGCTCGTCTCGTCTTCGAAAAACAAGAGTTCCACGCCCGTCCCCTGCCGCGAGTAGATGCTGAAGTTCGCGCCGCCATGCGCCAGATTGGCTCCGAGAGGATAACTCTCGCCTACCATTTTTCGACTCTCATAACTCAAGAGATGGGGCACGGCTTTGCATTCCATATCTCGGCTGCGTACTCTGCAATGGTGCGATCCGTCGAAAACTTGCCGGAACCAGCCAGGTTGAGAATGGCCACGCGGGTCCACGCCTCCGGGTCTGCATACAGTTGGAGCAGGCGCTGGTCAGCCTCCAGGTAGGACCTCAAGTCGGCCAGGTGCATGTAGCGGTCTCCGTTGGTCAGAAGGGTATCCCGGAGCGGAGCAAAAATGCCCGGTTCGCCGCGGCTGAAGTTGTCCGAGAAGATCAGGTCGAGAGCGGCTCGCGTCTCTGCATCGCTCTGGTAATGCCAGAAGGGGTTATACCAGTCCCGGCTACTGGTTACCTCGTCCGCCGTGAGTCCGAACAGGAAGAAATTCTCCTCACCGGCTTCCTCGGCCATTTCGATCGTGGCCCCGTCGCGTGTTCCGATGGTGAGGGCTCCATTCATCATGAATTTCATATTGCTCGTCCCGCTGGCCTCATACCCGGCGGTTGAGATCTGGTTTGAAACGTCCGTCGCGGGAATCAGATGCTCTGCGAGAGACACATTGTAGTCCGGAAGAAAGAGGACTTTAAGGCGGCCGCGCACCGCCGGGTCGTTATCGATCACGTCAGATATGTTGTTGACGAGTTTGATGATCAGTTTGGCCAGTACGTATCCCGGCGCAGCTTTGCCCGCGAAGAAGAAGGTTCGCGGCAGCATGGAGCGGTCCGGGTTTTCGCGCAACCGGTTGTAAAGCACGACGATCCGGAGTGCATTGAGTAACTGCCGTTTGTACTCGTGGATGCGCTTGACCTGGCAATCAAAGATCGTGTCCGGATCCGCATAATAGCCCTGGGTAGATTTGAGCCAGGCTGCAAAGTTGAGCTTGGCGTCATGCTTAGCCCGGCGGAAGCGTGCGCGGAAATCAGCGTCATCCGCCAGTGCCTTGAGCTTGCCCAGTTCGCTCAGATTCGTGATCCAACCCGTCCCTATAGCACCCGTGATAACCTCGGCAAGGGCGGGATTGGCAAGGAGCAGCCAGCGCCGTGGTGTAACGCCATTGGTCTTGTTGTTGAAACGCTCCGGAAATAATTCGTAGAGGTCTGGCATGGCCCTGCTGCACAGCAGACTGGAATGAATCTTCGCGACGCCATTTGTGCTGTGGGAACCGACGATCGCGAGATTGGCCATCCTGACACTGCGCGGCGCGGTTTCCTCAATCAGGCTTACCCGTTGAGCCCGCCCTTGGTCAGCGGGAAATCGCGCTCGAACGGAATCCAGCAGCCGCCGATTAATTTCCAGGACGATCTCCAACTGGCGGGGCAGTAAAGTCGCAAACCACGCAATTGGCCACTTCTCCAGAGCTTCCGGGAGCAGGGTGTGATTCGTGTACGCGAGCGTCTTTTGAGTGATACTCCAGGCCTCGTCCCATTCCAGGTGGGCTTTGTCGAGCAGAATTCGCATCAGTTCAGGAACGGCGAGCGAGGGGTGGGTATCGTTCCCCTGGATCGCGACCTTCTCCGGAAACATGCTCCAATCGCTGTTGTTACTCCGGAATCGCCGCACCAGGTCCGCGAGCGAAGCGGCCACGAGGAAGTACTCCTGCAGAAATCGCAATGCCTGCCCCTGACTGGTGGAATCATCGGGATAGAGAACCCGAGTGATCGACTCGGCCGCAAGGCGCTCAGCCAGGGCGGCGACGAAATCACCGCTGCTGAAACGCTGGAAGTCGAATGAATCGGGCGCCGCCGCGGCCCATAGGCGCAGGGTGTTGATGGTCTTGCCTCCATAGCCCACGATGGGGCGGTCGTAAGGAATGCCAAGGAGAATCGACGGTTGGCCGGAGAGCACCCGCAGAGTGCCTTCCCTCAGATCGAATGAACAGTTCACCTCGACCTCAACGGTCTCGCTCGGCCGGGCAACTTCCCAGGGATCGGTTTGCCTGAGCCAGTTGTCCGGTTGTTCCACTTGCCAGCCGTACTGCAAGGATTGCTTGAACATGCCGTATTCATAACGCAGGCCGTACCCCATTGCCGGGAGTTGCAGGGTAGTCATGGAGTCCAGAAAGCAGGCGGCAAGGCGACCCAATCCACCGTTGCCGAGTCCCGCATCCGGCTCCTGCTCCAGAATGCGTATCCAATCCAGTGATTTCGCAGAAATGGCGTCCCTGACAATCGGATCCAGTTGCAGGTTCCGGATGTTATTTGTGAGAGATCGGCCGATGAGAAACTCCATCGAAAGATAGTAGACGCGTTTTGGATTACGGCGATGATAGGTACTTTCCGTTCGCACCCAGCGTTGCGATAGAACGTCGCGAACAGAACGGGCAGCCGCTTCATACTGCGTCCGGAAATCCGATGCGGCGACGTCCACGACGCCATCGAAAACGAGGTGACGCTCGTAAAGGCCATCGGAAATCCCTGAGAACCGTACTGGACCGCATCCGTACTGTTTCAGGAGATCGTGAGGCGCGGCAGCCTGGACGGAGGAGCTCGCTTCCCCGGAACGGTTGCTTAGGTGGTTAGGTGTACTCGATTTGCTCATCGGAGCTCCTTTCCGAAAGTGCTGAGGCTGTTCTCCCGTGTATTGAGATCCCCCGGCCTGGTGCCATCATCAGGCTGCATCGCGAGTCGAGTAAGTGCGTTCCGGCCATGTCTCCCGATATCGTCTGCGTGATCAGACCTTGGCCGGGGCCCGTAACGCCGCCGTTCTTGCTGCCGGCTCGATGATCGCGCCACGCCCTAACCGGGCCAGGTCCACTGGTCAATCTCCGGCTTGTCGACGCCGTTCTCATACGCATAATTGAGACAGTCAATCTGCATGTTGCGCAAAATCTCCTTGACGTGTGCTCCGATTGCCTGAAGGCATGCAACACGGTCGATCACATCCATTGCCAGGCTGAATCGGTCGATCTGGTTTTGAATGGCCAGGTCGAGGGGGGTGTTGATGTTGCCTTTTTCCTTGTATCCCCTGACGTGCAGATTCTTGTGATTTGTCCTTCGATACGCCAGGCGATGAATCAACCACGGATATCCATGGAAGTTAAGGATGATGGGTTTGTCTTTGGTAAAGATACTGTCGAAATCGGTATCTGAGAGTCCATGCGGATGCTCAGTGGATGGGACAAGCCGGAACAGGTCCACTATGTTAACAAAGCGGATCTTGAGAGCAGGAAAGTACTGACGCAACAAGACCACGGCAGCTAAGGCTTCTTTTGTGGGAATGTCCCCGGCGCACGCCATCACTACATCGGGCTCCGAACCTTCATCGTTGCTGGCGTTCCGCCAGATGCTCAAACCCTTCGTGCAGTGCACAATGGCTTCATCCATCGACATGTATTGCAGGTGCTTCTGCTTGTCGCAGACGATGACATTGATATATCCGGCGCTCTTGAGACAGTGCTTGACGACGCTCAGCAGCGTATTCGCGGCAGCCGGCAGGTAAATGCGGCATACCTCAGGGCTCTTGTTCACAACCAGGTCAAGAAAACCTGGATCCTGGTGCGTGAACCCGTTGTGATCCTGCCTCCAGACAGTCGAAGTGATCAACAGATTGAGAGAGGATATGGGAGCGCGCCAGCTCTGCTCGCGCGCGGACGCCAGCCATTTGGCATGCATGTTGAACATGGAGTCGATGACATGCACGAACGCTTCATACGTGGAGAAGAATCCATGGCGGCCGGTGAGGAGATAACCTTCCAGCCAACCCTCTAGCGTATGTTCCGAAAGCATTTCTAGCACGCGGCCGTTCGGCGCCAGTTCGCCACCGTCGGCGTCCTCGGGCAGATAGTCGGCAAGCCACAGTTTCTTACTCACCTCGTATATGTCGTCGAGCCTGTTTGAGCTGTTCTCATCGGGCCCGAATACGCGGAAGCTATGCGGGTTCTTGTGCATGACGTCGCGCAGAAATCGGCCCAGCGGCCGCGTGTTCTCGGCGATAATTCGTCCCGGCTCTTTCACTTCGATGGCGTAATTGCGAAAGTCCGGGAGGCGCAACGCCTTGCGGATCAATCCTCCGTTGGCATGAGGATTTGCGCTCATGCGCCGCGTGCCCGCGGGCGCCAGCGCTTTCAACTCCGGAATGAGCCGTCCGCCTTCGTCAAACAATTCTTCCGGACGGTAGGACCGCAGCCAATCCTCCAGGATCTTCAAGCGCTCAGGATTTTCGCAAACGCCTGCAAGCGGCACTTGGTGTGAACGCCAGTAGTTCTCCACCTTGTGCCCGTCCACTTCCTTAGGTCCGGTCCATCCTTTCGGACTGCGCAGCACGATCATTGGCCAGCGCATCCGTTTCGGTCCACCGCCTGCCCTCGCCTCGGTCTGAATGCGGCGAATCTCCAGGACACACGCTTCGAGGATGGCAGCCATCTTCTGGTGCATTTCGTCAGGATCGGAACCTTCCACAAAATACGGAGTCCACCCATATCCCTTGAAGAGGCTTTCCAGCTCTTCGTGTGAAATGCGCGCCAGGATCGTCGGGTTATTGATCTTGTAGCCATTCAGATTCAGGATGGGCAGTACCGCGCCGTCGCGAACCGGGTCGAGGAACTTGTCTGAGTCCCACGAGGTACCCAGCGCCGCCCTTTCAGCCTCCCCATCACCCACCACCACCCCAACAACAAGGTCCGGGTTGTCAAACGCGGCGCCAAATGCATGTGAAACGCTGTAGCCCAGTTCTCCGCCTTCATGAATCGATCCAGGAGTTTCGGGTGTGCAGTGGCTTCCGATTCCGCCCGGGAAGGAAAAGTCCCTGAAGAAGGTGCGCATTCCGTCGAGGTCTTCACTCTTGTTCGGGAAGATTTCGGAATACGTGCCCTCCAGGTAGACCGGAGCCAGCACTCCCGGCGCGCCATGTCCGGGACCGGCCATGAAAATCGCATCCAGACCATACTTTTTGATCACGCGATTGAGATGGACATAGCAGAAGCTCAAGGCAGGGCTGGCTCCCCAGTGGCCTAGTAAGCGTTGCTTGATGTGCTCCGGCTTCAAAGGCTCTCGCAGCAGGGGATTATCGCGGAGGTAAATCATTCCAGCGGCCAGATAGTTGCAGGCCCGCCAATATGCATGAATCTTTTGTACTTCTTCAGATGACAGCCCGCCGAAGAATGGCTGGACGGCGTGCTCTTGTTCTGGGTGGACTTCAATAGTTGCTGGAGACATAGACTTCTCCTCTCTCTTGCGGATACTGCCTGCCCTCGGCTTCTACGTCCGAGAGCAACAGAGACTCCGTCAAAAGCTAACCGTGACCACTCACAAATGATGGAGATTCAAGCAAAGGATGAAAACTGGCAAAAATGGGAGGCGGGGTCGTGGTAAACGACAATCTGCCACCCGGATAACGGTGCACCCTCAGGGCAAACGCATTTCAAGATATGGGAAGATTCTGTCTTGAAAGAGCCCGGCTGAACAGGCCGCTGAAAAGCTCCTGTATTTCTCCAGCCTGAAACTTCCGCGGCGCATTTTTCGGGCCGTTTGAGCGGTCCCAAGAGACACTGCGGCCTCATCAGGCCGCCTCAGGAATGGGGATCAGCCTCCGCATCCGCACCAGGTTGTAACCCACAATGGTCAGCCGGTAGAACCAGTCCACCCAATCCCGGCCCCGCACCTTCACCTGACGCAGTACGCTGTCAGCGCTGCTCCATCCGAAGACCTTCTCAATCAGTTTGCGTTTCCTCTGGCTGATAGCGCGCCGCGCATCGGTCCGTTCGGCTTCCGTCAGGCTGTTTTTGGCCATGTTCCGCCCCGCGGTGGATTCGCTCACATGCGGCGCAAGCGCGCGCTGACGCAGCGCCTCGATAAACGGCTCTTCCTGATACTGCGTGTCGGCCCCCACACCGCGTCGTCCATCTCCAGGCCTACAAACCAGCGGTAGAGAAGGTTGTAGTGCAACTGCTCGATCAACTGTGTCTCCAAACGGATCGAGTAGAGAATCACCAGCAACTGCGCGCGCAGCAACTGCTCGGGTGAGATCGAAGGCCGCCCCGTCGAGGCATAGAGCTTATCGAAATCCTCATCCAAATCGGAAAGACCCCGGTCCACCATAGCCCGAATCTGCCGCGCCGGATGATCCGCCGGAATCCGCTGTTCCAGGGTGATATAGCTGAACATCGCCGCCTGCTTGTGCTCTTCTCCACGCATGCTTCCTCTCTATGCTTCTTCGCTGTGGAGAAAAAAGTGACCAATCCGCTCCCCCCCCTGAGTTTTTCAGCGGCCTGTTGAGCCGTGCCCTTTCAAAGCCGCCGCTTCACATGGTT
>JAJZNH010000207.1 GCA_021811745.1 Acidobacteriota bacterium | reverse complement strand
CATGGATCCCCGGCGGCGAGCCCCTCGAAGGCAGCCGCTACGGCTGGTCGGCCGTCGTCAACAGCGTGCTCCAGCCCGCCATGGGCCTGCGCTGGTTGCTCTGCTACGAAGAAAACCACGCCGAGGTCTGTCACCTGCAAAAGGCCGCGCCCAAACATTGGTTCGCCGCTGGCGAAAAGATCAGCGTCGGAAATTGCCCCACGCGCTTTGGCCGCCTCAGCTGGACCACCCTGGCCAAAGCCAGCCGCTCCTGGCAGGTCAACATGGACTTCGAGTCGACCTTCACCGGCAATCTCGTCGTTCACATCCACCCGCCCGACGGTCAGCCCCTGCGCCACTCCTCTGCGGGCGCGCTTTCCAGTTACGCCGTCCGCTTCGCTGCCGCCGATCTGAAGAACCAGCGGCGTCTTACCTTCAGCATCAGCTAAGCGGCAAGCCGCTCAGATCAAAGATGGGGGGTCCGGCCCGGCACTCGCGATCTTCCACTCCCTCAAATGGGGGCAGGGCATCGGGGCCCTGAGCGACGTTCTTCACCGTCTTCGCTGGACGTTTCCCGCAGCCAAACTGCCCTGAAGCCAGGCTTTCGCGCTGCATCTTCCGAACCGTCCCACTTCTAGTGCTCTTCCTTGCCGGGCCGCAGCATCAGGGTGCGAATGGCCTCGCGGGGATCCTTGCCTTCGTTGAGGATCAACTCCATCTGCTCAGTAATGGGCATCTCGATGCCGTGCTTGCGGGCCAGCCCCAATGCTGCGCGCGTGGTGAAGACGCCCTCCGCGACCTTGCCGCCGAGCGACTCCAGAATCTCAGGCAGCTTGCGGCCCTGGCCCAGGGCCTGTCCGACGGTGCGGTTGCGGCTCAGGCTTCCAGTGCACGTGAGCACCGCATCGCCCACCCCTGAGAGGCCGGCGAGGGTTTCGCGCCGCGCGCCGCAGGCCACGGCCAGCCGCGTGATCTCGGCAATGCCGCGAGTGATGAGTGCGGCGGCGGAGTTGTAGCCCAGATCCATCCCGGCTGCGATGCCGGAGGCGATGGCGATGACGTTCTTGAGCGCGCCGCCCAGCTCAACGCCGGTCACGTCCGTCGAGGTGTAGAGCCGGAGGGTCTCCGAGGAAAATTCGCGCTGGATGCGCGCGGCCACGGTTCGGTCGCGAAAGGCGACGGTAAGCGCGGTAGGCTGGCCCTGGGCGACTTCCAAAGCGAAGCTGGGCCCAGAGAGCGCGCCGACCGGCGGAGGGGCTGAGCCGCTTAGGTTTTTGAGGCAGTCCGCGATCACTTCGGTCATGCGCAGGAAGGTGCGGTCCTCGACGCCCTTGGTGGCGCTGAGGACGATCTGGCCGGCGTGGAGATGCGGCCCGATGCGCGCGAAGACCGCGCGCAAAAACTCCGAGGGGATGACGGAAACCACCATCTCAGCGCCGGCCACCGCCGCGCAGTCGCCGGTGATGGGGATCTGGGCGGGAATGGGAAAACCGGGCAGAAACTGCTTGTTTTCGCCGGCGGCGAGGATCTCCCGGGCGAACTCGGGGCTGTGCGCCCACATCGAAACCTGGTGACCGCCGCGGCGGTGAAGGGTGAGAGCGAGGGCGGTTCCCCAGGCGCCGGGACCTAAGACGAAGATGCGGCTCATGCGGGTTGTTTGGCTCCGAAGCGGGATTCCGTGCCGGCGAGCAGGCGGCGGATGTTCTGGTAATGCTTGAGGATGATGAGCAGGGCGACCGTGGCTTCAACGGCGGTATAGAACGCTGGGCGGACTCCTCGCACCAAAAACCAGGCGAGGAGCGGAAAACTGGCTGAGCCGAGGATCGATGCCAGGGAAACATAGCGGCTTAAGGCCAGTACCACGAAAAACACTGAAATGGCGCCCAGGGCGCCCCAAGGGGCCGCAACGAGAAAAACGCCAAAGCCCGTGGCCACGCCTTTGCCGCCCCGAAAACGAAGCCAGATAGGGAACATGTGGCCAAGAACTGCGCACAGGGCGGCCAAAGCCTCAAAGTTCCGCAGCGGAACGGAGGAAGAAAAAGAAGTGCCACGCACCAGAAGGTTCCAGCCCAACGCGCCCAGCCAGACTGCGGCGCAACCCTTGAGCATGTCGAGAAAAAAAGTAATTGCGCCCAGACCCTTCCCGCCGGCACGCAAGACGTTGGTGGCGCCGATGTTGCCGCTCCCAACCCCGCGGATGTCCTGATGACGGAAGAGGCGGACCAAAAGATAGCCGGTGGGGATGGAGCCAAGCAGGTATCCGGCGGCCACAATGAGGAGGCTTGAAGGCGGCATAACGAGAGAGTGTAGCAGGTGCGGCGGCGGGATGCAGCTATGCGACTAAAGGCCTCACGAAAAAGGGAAATCACGGCTCCCCGTGAGGCTCAGAGTCAGGAATTCAGGCAGGCGGCTGGATTCAATCCTTGCCGCTACTGCTCGGGATGGCAGTAGCGCAGATCTCACAGGCCTGCAGATAACGCTCGCGGGCTGCGCGCACCTCGGCGGCGAGAACCTGCAGAATCTTGAGCGACAGCGGCGGATCCTCTTGCATGATCTGGGTGAAATCGTCCCGCGGAATGTAGCTGACCTGCGCTCCGGCGTGTGCGGTTGCGGTCAGCGAATAGGGCTGATTGCCGATGAGTCCCGGCAGTCCCAGCAACGAGCCCGCAGTAGTCCCGAATGAAAGGATGGGCTTGCCCTCCAGCGAATTCATCTCCAGAGTGACCTCCCCTTTCTCCAGAACATAGAGAGCCACCGGCGCGTCACCCTGGCGAAAGAGAACTCGATCCGTACCGCAAGAGATTGGTATGGACCGCTTCAAAAGCGTCTGAACCACTTCAGGATCGCTGATAAACGCAGATTGTGCGAATGGCAAGGAAAGGCCTCCCTGGGAAAAGGGGTTTCAGCGCTATATAGTCCCCTTCCTCATTCATCACATAATCGCATTGCGGAAGCGGGAAAGTTTGTGATGGAGATCACGTCTGGATTTGGACGCGAAAGGGAAGAGGCCTGTTGCAATGTAGATATCCATAAAACGCTAGACCCTCCGGGCTTGGCTCTAAGGCCAAGCCACGGAGGGTCTCTATTGCCGCACAGTTTGTGGATTCCAGACCGTGTATCGAGCTTCGTTTGAAATCAAATCATCTGCGACAAGCCCCACCCTGAGAAGTTCATGAAATTGAGCAAAAAGGGAAGGACGATCTCGGCCCCCATCCATCCACTGTGAGCATAATGCTGACCGGCACCAAATCGAGAAGGTAAACTGAGGGGAATCAGCCGCAGGCTGCGAAGACACAGTCGGTTCATTTTGCCCGCAAGCCTCGGTCCTCGATGTCCGGGGGGAATCACGGCAGCATTATGAGGCCCGGCCATGGCAAAGCCGGCGCGCCTCATCCTTGTCGTCCCCGCCCGTCAGTACGCATTCTTATCGGTAAACCCTCCCCACACGGTCATCAAAATAATCCTCATGTCGAATAAGAGGCTCCAGTGCTGAAGGTAATACAAGTCATATCGAACCCTTCTTTGAATGGAGCTGTCGCCTCTCAATCCATTCACCTGTGCCCAACCTGTAATCCCAACTTTCAGATGATGACGCGCTTGATAGAAGGCAATATCCGAGCGAAACTTCTTTACGAAATGCGGGCGTTCTGGTCGCGGACCGACGACACTCATATCGCCCTTCAGAACATTGAAAAACTGCGGAAGTTCATCAAGGCTTGTCTTGCGAAGGAACGCTCCGAATGGCGTGCACCGCGGATCGTTCTTTGAAGTCCAACGTGTGTCGCCCTCTGTCTCCGAAGCCACTCGCATTGTGCGAAATTTATACATCGCAAAGAGCCTGCCGTTCTTGCCAACCCGTTGCTGGCGGAAGAAAACAGGACCGGAGGAAGTCAACTTGATGACGGTCCCGATAATGAGCATAGGGAGCGCGCAGACAAGAAGTACAACACTGGAAAAAACGATGTCAAAACCGCGCTTTACGAAGAAGTAGCCGATAGATGAAGCCGGTCCCGGATCGAGGTCAAGCATCTGAAGCCTGCCAAGCTCGACAACTCGGTCGTGAACCTTCATCCCATTTCCAGCGTTGACGATAATTCGAACAGGCTTTCCGAGAATCTGAAGTTTGGAGATGCAGCGGCGAAGCTCGCCATACCGGTCAGGAGGAATCGCGACGAGGATATCATCCGCTTCGAGGCTTTCGATTCTTTCCAAGTCTGTTAGTTGAAGGATAGGGGCGTGCGATACGTGAATTTCCTCGCCGGGCAGTTGGATATACCCGAGGACGTTGCAAGGCGCAAATTCATTATGCTTGACCTGCATAGCGGCTCTCGCCGCGAAGCGGCCCGTCCCAACCACGATCACTTTGATAGCCCGGGTTCTCCCGGCAAACTGCCGCAGCATAAGCCGGAACATCGTTCGCACAAGGACCGCTAACGCAAGCAAAGTAAAGGCGCTTAACAGAAAGACCGCTCGAGAATAGATGAAATTATGGACAAGAAACAGAGCAATCAAATTTGCCAAGTACGTGATTCCGCATGCCGAGAAGCAGGCGCGAACACCTGTATGTTCTGCGCTCACTTTGGAAATGCTTGTTACTTCCTCCTTTTCCGCCACGATCGACCAGACCAGAGTGGTAAACAAAGCCAGGTACAAGTAGTTTGGAGGCGCTAGTCGTGGTGTCACCTTAATCCAGTGAAAATAAACAAAGTTGGCAACAAAAAAAGAAAGGAGCGGCAACAGGTAGATCACGGCACGTAACATCAACCTATAGCGGCGAAGATGGCCAATCATTGTGATCCTCCTTTCATTGTGCAGGAAAACTACAGCGATCGCGGAGCCGCACTGGCCTCGATGTTCTTGGCTTCCGGCCATTAAAACCGGGAATTCCGGCTTTGTAGTGGGTGAATTGTCTCACCCGCTCCAAGGGACTTTCACGGGCCAAGGCGCGAAAAACAGAAAAGGCTGCGGATTCCGGTCCATGTGGGCACCTGATTCCAGTGGATGTGGGCACCGAAAACGCTCTGATGTGGGCAGCGATTCCGTTGTGATGTTGGCCTGCCCCCATTTTCCGCATACAAATAATACTCAGCTCGCCGCAGCCGTAGCGGTGGGAAAGTGAAAAACGGCAGTATCGTTTTTCAAGCAGGCGGCACCTGCGTCTTTTCCACGGCTTGCTCGCGCGGCGAACTCTGCCGGTGTCATGTAGTTCAGGCTGCTGTGTGGCCTCCGTTCGTTGTAATCGCGACGCCAGGCGGCGATGATCCTCCTGGCTTCGAACAAGTTCTGGAACCAGCTGACGCGCAGGCACTCCTCGCGCAGCTTGCTGTTGAAACTCTCCACGTAGGCGTTCTGCGTGGGCTTGCCAGGCTGGATATGGACCAGGTCGATCTTGCGATCCAGGGCCCAGGCCAGGAAGTGGCGACTGGTCAGCTCCGGGCCGTTGTCACAGCGAATCGCTCGCGGCAGACCGCGCTCCACGATGATCTGGTCGAGCACACGCGTAACGCGCGGGCCCGCGAAGCTCGTGTCCACTTCCATGGCAAGGCTCTCGCGTGTGTACGCATCGATGACGTTCAGCACGTGGATCGAGCGGCCACAAGCCACTGCATCATGCACAAAGTCGAGCGCCCACTCCTGGTTGGCCGCTGTATAGGTTCCGAGTGGCGTGTTTAGGCGCACGCAGTGCTTACGCTTCTTGCGGCGTAGCGCCAGGCCAGCTTCGCGATAAATGCGGTGCACCCGCTTGTGGTTCACCTGCTCGCCTTCTCGGCCTAACAGCACGTGCAGACGACGATAGCCGAAGCGCGGCTTCTCGCGAGCCAACGCGATCAGACGCTCACGCAAGCTGTGGTCGTTGTGCCGCGGCTGGTAGCGATAGCTCGAAACCGGAACCAGCAACAGGCGGCAGGCTCGGCGTTCGGTGAAGGCGAACTTCTGGCGGATGTGCTCGACAGATGCCTTCATCGCTGCGAGCTCCATCCGATTTTTCTATCACCGACTGCAGCGCTTCCTTGTCCAGGCTCAGATCGGCCACCAGCTTGCGCAAGCGCGAGTTCTCATCCCGCAGCCGCTTGGCCTCCTGCGCCTCGCTCACATCCATGCCCCCGTACTTCGACTTCCAGGCATAGATCGTGTGGGCACTTACCCCAACTTCGCGGGCCACATCCTCGGCCTTCCGGCCGGCTTCCATCTGCTTGACCGCTGCGATCATCTGCGCTTCGGTGTGCTTGCTCCTCGACATCGTTCCGCACCTTCCTGAATACGAAAATCGTACTCGGTTCTGTGCGGAAAACGGGGATCAGGCCAATGTGGGCAGTATTCCGGGCTTGACCGCGTACGATGTTTTCCTGAAGGCAAAGGAGAACATGTTGCCCGAAAGTCTTCGAGGAACGCTTCGGAATGCTGGTGGACAGTCACTGGACGTGGCGTGAGAACCAGGCGCTGGCGCGGCGCTTGAAAAAGTCCAAGCTCTCCGCCGAGCCTTGCGTTGAAGACATCAACTACCGTTATCCGCGGCAAATGGATGCGGCCACCATGCGCGGCCTGACCAACTCGCAGTGGGTTGCGAAACACCTCAGCGTGTTGTTCATCGGGGCAACCGGCATCGGCAGGTCATGGTTGGCGCAGGCGTTGGCGCAGCAGGCCTGCCGCGATGG
>JAJZNH010000158.1 GCA_021811745.1 Acidobacteriota bacterium | reverse complement strand
ACGGGTGAGCGATTTCTTGAGCCAGTCGGTGCCTTCGCGGCAGGGAATGCACCAGCCGCAGCTCTCGTGCTGATAAAAGCTGATGGTGCGCAGCGCGAACTCGACCATGCAGGTCTGGTCGTCGATCACCACCACGCCGCCGGAGCCGAGCATCGATCCGGCCTTGCCTACCTGGTCGAAATCGAGGCCGATGTCGATCTCTTCGGGCAGCAGCACCGGCGTTGACGATCCGCCCGGAACAATCGCTTTGAGGCCGCGTCCGCCGCGCACACCGCCCGCAACTTCATAAACGAGCTTCTTCAGGTTGTAGCCCATGGGCAATTCGTAAACGCCCGGCCGCTCGGCGTGGCCGCTCACCGAAAACAGGCGCGTGCCGCCGTTGCGCGGCGTGCCGACCTCAGAATATGCGGCGGCGCCCATGGCGATGACGTGCGGCACGGTGGCGATGGTTTCGGCGTTGTTGATGACGGTGGGTCCGCCGTAGAGGCCCACCACGGCAGGGAACGGCGGCTTGATGCGCGGCACGCCGCGCTTGCCTTCGAGCGATTCCATGAGCGCCGACTCTTCGCCCACTTCGTAGGCGCCGGCGCCGGTCTGGGTAATGATCTGGAACTCGGTGTCGCTGCCGAAGATGTTCTTGCCCAGGAATCCGCGCGCATAGGCGTCGGCCACCGCCTTCTCCATGATCTCGAGCAGGTAGCGATACTCGCCGCGGAGATAGATGAATCCGGTTTTGGCTCCGATGGCGAGGCCCGCGATGATGGTTCCCTCAATGACGGCATGCGGATCGTGCAGGAAGATGAGGTGATCCTTGCAGGTGCCGGGCTCGCTCTCGTCGCCGTTGACCAGCACGTACTTGGGCTTGGCCGACTGCTTGGGGACGAACGACCATTTCATGCCGGTGGAGAAGCCCGCGCCGCCGCGGCCGCGCAGGTTCGACGCCTTCATCTCGTTGACGATCCAGTCGGGGCCCTGGGCCAGGCACTTCTTCGCCGATTCGTAGCCGCCCAGTTCGATGTACTTGTCGATGTTGGCGGCGCCCTGGCCGAAACGGCGCGAGACGATCTTGACTTCATCGGGATGGGAGACGAGCCTGGGCATGCTAGCGGCTCCCTTCTGACCGCGCTATGCCGCGATAGCCGTCCAGAATGCCGGGTACGTGATCGGGGTTGAGTTCGTCGTGGAAGTCGTAGTTGACCTGGATGGCCGGTCCCCAGGAGCAGGCGCCGATGCACTCGACCTCCTCGAGCGAGAAGAGGCAGTCGGGCGTGATGCCCTTGTGGCCGATGTGCAGTTCTTGCTTGAAGCGGTCGAACACGTCGTAGGCTCCGCGCAACATGCAGCAGATGTTCGTGCAGACTTGGATGTTGTAGCGGCCCGCAGGTTTGAAGCGGAGCATGGAATAATAACTGGCCACGTTGCGCACATCGAGTTCGGTGAGCCCGAGCCGGCGAGCGATTTCAGCGATGACTGCGTCGGAGAGATAGCCGGCCTCGTCCTGGGCGTAGAGCAGCATGGGGATGAGAGCGGAGCGCTTGACGGGATACTTCTGGGCGAGCGCATCGAAGCGGGCGGCCAACGCGGGCGAAAAGATCGACATGGTTTCAGCGGTCATTGCATCAACTCTCTGGCCCAGGTTTCGGCGGCCATATCGAGTTCTTCCTCCTGGGCCGCTGCGTCTGCACGGGCGGTTGTGCGCAGCCGGCCATCCTGAGTGAATTCCAACATTCCCCCGCTTCCATTTTCGCGCGTCCAGGCGACCTGTGCGCCGGTGCGCGCGAGGGACAGCCATTTTTCCGCGTGGCGGACAACGATTCTTTTTTCGCCGAGTTCGACCGTGGCCTGGCGGTTGCCGTTGAGCCCGTGCGCGGCGGTATAGCTGCACAAAAGCGAGGCGAGAGAGACCCATAGCTCCGCATAGAGGTGCGCGTCTTGAATGGCTGGCGCGGACTGGTGCAAAGTGAGGTCCCTCGTGGTTCGTGGTTATACGAAACGGCTGCGGATAATGGCGCAAACAACTTCCTGCGCGATCTCCGAGGGCGTCAACTGCGACGATCGATCGGGAAAGCCCTCGACCGGCGAGCGGCAGGCTTTCAAATGGCCGAGGGCGCCTTCGATCACGAAATGTGTCCGTGCTATCGTGTTGCCCGATTGCTCGATCAGCTCGACGCGGATTGCAGAAACGCCGGCGAGCGGATCGGTGTTGTGGAGCGTGAGCCGGCAGCAGGGACTGCGAAGGCCAAAGGCGAGTTCTATTTTTTCCTGATCGGGAATCGGGCGGAAAGGGCCGAAGAGGGAGGGCGCGGCGCGTTTCTTCAATTCCACATTCGCCTTGGCCATTTCCACGCCCAACTCGATTTCCACCTCTCTGAAAAAGGCCACCATCTCGATGTCGCGCGCTCGCTGCGCGTCGGCGGCGGCGATGGCCGAATCCTGTTTCTGTTTTTCCTCGTCGATGAGCTTTCCGTAATCGGGCATGGAAAACCTCGGCTGTTACCGGTCGATTTCTCCCAGCACAATATCGATGGAACCAATCACGGCCACCAGGTCCGCGATCAGGCGGCCTTTGGCCATGGTTTCGAGCGCCTGCAAGGTGGCAAAGGACGGATAGCGCATGTGTACGCGATACGGCTTGGCGGTGCCGTCGGCCACGACGTAATAGCCGGTCTGCCCGTGGCCGCACTCGATGGCCTGATAGACCTCGCCGGCCGGAACCGGAAAACCTTCGGTGACGATTTTGAAGTGATGGATCAGCGCCTCCATCTGGGTTTTCATCTTTTCGCGGTCGGGCAGGACGATCTTGGGCGCATTGGCCTTCACGGGGCCGCCGGGCATGCCGTCGAGCGCCTGCTGGACGATCTTGACGCTCTCGCGCATTTCGATCAGGCGTACTTCATACCGCGCCCAGGTGTCGCCGGCCGTTGAGGTGGGCACATTGAAATGGAATTTCTCATAACTCGAGTAGGGCATGTCGCGCCGCAGGTCCCAGTCGATGCCGGAGGCGCGCAGCGGCGGTCCAGTGACGCCGAGAGCGATGGCGTCCTGCGGCGAAAGGTAGCCCACGCCCTTGAGCCGGTTCATGAAAATGGGGTTGCCGGTAAGAAGGTTGGAGTACTCGTCGATCTTTTCGGGAAGAGTGTTGATGAAGGCCTGCACGCGATCCAACCAGTCGAGGGGCGGCTCCATGGCGAGACCGCCGATGCGGAAGTAACTGGTCATCATGCGCTGGCCAGCGACGGCCTCAAACAGACGCAGGATATCCTCGCGCTCGCGAAAGGTGTAGAGAAATACTGTGAGCGCGCCGATGTCCATGGCGTGCGTGCCCAGCCATATAAGGTGCGAGTTGAGGCGGCTGAGTTCGGTGAGCAGGACGCGAATCCACTGCGCGCGTTCGGGAATCTCGAGATCGAGGAGCTTCTCGACCGCCAGGCAGTAGCAGAGGTTGTTCGAGAGCGGGTCGAGGTAGTTGATGCGGTCGGTGAGTGGAATGACCTGCTGATAGAACTTGGCTTCGCAGGTCTTCTCGATGCCGGTGTGCAGGTAACCGATCTCAGGCCGCACATGGACGATGGTCTCGCCGTCGATTTCAACCACCAGGCGCAGCACACCGTGCGTGGCGGGATGCTGCGGGCCCATGTTCAGGACCATGTGGTGGCCGCCGAGGTTGGCGATCTCCGGCGTGAGAACGGCAGAGCCGGGTGAACTGGTGCCCATCAGCGGTATCCCTCCACGGGATAGTCTTTGCGCAGGGGATGCCCCTTCCAGTCGTCGGGCATCATGATGCGGCGCAGATCGGGATGCTCTTCAAAGCGGATGCCGAACAGATCGAAGATCTCGCGCTCGAAGAAATTGGCAGCCGGCCACACCGGAGTAATGGAAGGAACCGAGGGATCGGGTTCGCCGACCATCACGCGCAGCCGGATGTACTGGCGGTACTGATGCGAAAGCAGGTGATAGCTCAACTGGAAACGGGGTGTTGCGGGATGCCAGTCCACTGCGGTCACGTCGTCGAAGAAGTTGTAGCCGGCGGCCTGCATGGTCCTACAGGCGGTGCGAATCAGCTCGGGGGGAATGGTGACGGTGAGTTCGCCGCGGTCGTACTTCGCGTCGACGAGCGCTTCGGGGTTCCAGTTCTGCATCGCTTTCACCGCCGGGTGATCGGGCAGCCCGTCGAGGACCGCCTCTTTGCCCAGCAGTGTGTTTGGTTGCGTCATCCGAGAAATCCGCCTTGTCGATAAACCGCGTTTTCGAGGATCTGCGTCGTCACAGAGTTGTGCGTCAGAGATCCGCCTTGTCCTGACTCCAGTTGAGGACGCCTTTGCGCACGATGTAGTAAAGAGCCACGGCTACAAAGCCGAGATAGACCAGCATCTCCCAGAAACCGAACAGCCTGGAGCCGGTGATGTGGGGTAACTGCCGGTAGATAATAGCCCAGGGCATGAGGAAGACCGCTTCCACGTCGAACAGGATAAAGACCACGGCCACCATGTAAAAGCGGACGCTGAAGCTGCCGCGCGTATCGCGGACTGCCTCGATGCCACTCTCATACGTGGAGAGCTTGACGCGGGTATTGCGGTGACGGCCGACGAACCACGAGGCCGTGACCATGCCCACGCCCATCACCAGCGCGAATGCGACCTGCAGCAGAAGCGGAAGATATTGCCAGTGGTATGGGACCATCGCCGTCCAGCTCAATGTTATCTTTGCAACATCAGCCCCGAGGGCGACAGCGAACGTCTCAGTCGAAGGGCCTAGTTTGAGATTAGGTTTTCAGCCTCGTCCAGTCAAGGCGCGCAGGCCATGCAAAGACAGGCCGGAAAACACAGAAACTGCGCCGTTTTAGACGCAAACCTCTTTCTGAGAGGCTGGCCCTGAAGAAACTCTTTTTTTCTGAGCTATATATAAATTGCCGGCGTGCACACGGGGTGTGATCCGCATCACTTCACATGCCATGCCGGTCAGGCGTCACATGCCATGCCGGTCAGGCGCCGACCGACAGGCATTTCGAATTGGGGAGGGGCAGCTTCCTTTCACTGTCCGAAGGTGAGCACCGCGAACAGGAAGAGCCAGGCCAAGCCCATGGCATGCCAGAACCAGGCGGCCGAGTCCACGGCGATCTGACGGTGCTCGACGCGCTTGAGCCAGTGCAGAGCGAACAGGCAGAGCACCAGAGCGAGGATGCCAAAGGCCAGGTGGGCCGCATGCAGCCCGGTGATCACATAGAAGAAATAGCTGGCTGGGGTGGAGTTGCGATTGAACGCGAAGCCTTCGGCCGTGAGCTGCCTCCAGGCGATGGCCTGGCCGACCAGGAACAGGACGCCGAGGATCAGCGTAGCGGCCAGCCAGGGGAGGGTGCGGCGCAAAGCCGGACGGCCGAGGCCGAGCCATTCCTCCAGAACATCGATTTCGTGGAAAATATGAAAGCGCGCCAGCTCCATGGTGAGAATGCTGACCATGAGAATGGCTGAATTGAGGAAGAGAATCGGGGGCATCATGACCGGATGCCAGTCGCCCACTTCGCGGAGAGTGCGGGGGTCGAGGTGGGTTCCGGCCTGGCGGGCATAGAAGAGAACCACCAGCACCACAAAGAACATCATGTCGCCGGTGAGAGCGCAGAAAACAAAGGCACGGACCTTGTTCAGCAGCTCGCGCGGCCCGCGACGGGCATTTTTCCAGTCGTCGTCGCCCCCGCCGCCTCCGCCGCCCGTGGGACGACGGTCGACCGGCGGTTTGCCGCCGATTCCTGGGGATTTCCTTTCCGTATCGACCGGGGTCGGGTAAAAAGTGGAAGGCATAAGGCGCCTCTTGGTGAAATCAGATTACGCGCACTTGGCGTTCGACGCACTTGAAATCGACTGCAGATGCCGGGAAGGATGGAAGAGGATTTCATGCAATAAAGGGAAAAGTTCCGGAGTGGGGATCCGGTTCATCTCTGCTTATTTTGGATGTGGTTGTGCTTCGATTCGATGACGAGTTGGAGAAAAAGCCGGTGGATACGCCGGTCGTGCGAGAGTTCTGGGTGGAAGGTGGCGGCCAGGACCGAACCCTGGCGGACGAGCGTCGGGAAGCCGTCGCGGACGGCCAGCGCCTCGACGCCGGGCCCGATGGAGGCGATGCGCGGGGCGCGGATGAAGATCATCTCCAGTGGCGGGCCGGGGAGAGCCGACGGCGCGGTGAAGATGGTGGAATCGATCTGGCGGCCGTAAGCGTTGCGCTCCAGCGTTGCATCCAGCAGTCCCAAGGACCGTTGCGGCGGGTTGATCACCTGGCGGGCCAGCAGGATGGCGCCGGCGCAGGTGCCGAAGGCGGGGCGGGCGGCGCAGAACTCCCGCAGAGGATCGAAGAAGTTGCGGCGCTCCAGGAACTTGAGCATCGTGGTGGATTCTCCTCCGGGCAGGATGAGGCCGTAGACGGCATCGAGTTCCTCGGGGGTGCGCACCTCGCAAGCCTCTGCGCCGGCTTCTTCGAGCGCGGCGGCGTGGGCGGCATAGTCGCCCTGGATGGCGAGCACGCCGATGCGGGGTCTACTCTCTTGCGGGCTCAATCCTCTTTTCCTCGATCTCGATTTCTTCGGGCGTGAAACCCAACATCGAGATTCCGCTACCGCAGCGACCACGAAAAACCGGGGACGCGAAGCGTCCCC
>JAJZNH010000474.1 GCA_021811745.1 Acidobacteriota bacterium | reverse complement strand
TCCGTCACGTAAAAGGAGCCGGCTTCGAGGACAATTTCGCCGAGCACGTTGACGTCGTGCACGTTGGCGTCGCGCACCTTCCCGTTGGTGATGTGAATGGCCACCTCTATGTCGCGCACTCACAACAAATGCTGTCTTGAGCAAGAATGAGATAAGCAACATACTATTTTGATACCTCTATACGAGCCCTGCACAGATACGAAGGCTCAACGATTTGCCGAAAAATCTGCAAGGAATCTGCACAGGACGCATCGAAAAAGTTAGCCGAACCATTTTTGTTGCGCGCGCGCACGGATCGATCGAGGCGATGCAAAGGAACATTTCGGACGTCCCAAAAACGGGTTAGCTCTGCCCGATGCAAATCTCGCAACAGGGCATTCTTTGAAAGACCACATTGCATCCTTGCCCGGCTCCGCGCTTTCCTTCTCCTGTATCCTGAGCGTATGAGAACTCTATTGCGCGCGCTGCTGTATCTGGCGCTCATCGTCTGGCTGGGCGCGGAGATTTTCTTCCCCATCGTTGCCGCGGTTGTGTTCACGCGGCTGATGCCGGACACGCATCTGGCCGGCACCATCGTGGGTGCACTGCTGCGCATTCTACATGGAATGGGTCTGGCGTCCGGGCTGATCGCCATGGCGGTGCTGGCGCTGGCGCCGGCCTTGCGCATCTACGATCCGCGCGCCGTGCTGCTGCCCATGGCGCTGCTGCTGGCCATGATCGGCTGCACTGTCTATTCGCAGTTTGGCATCATTCCTGCCATGGAGCGCGACCGCATCGCCGCCGGAGGCGCCATTGACGCTGCCGATGCCAGCAACCCTAATGTGGCGGATTTCAATCGCCTCCACAACCGCAGTGAGTTGGTCGAGGAAGTCATCGATCTGATGGGGCTGACGACCGTGATTCTGGTGGCTTGGGCGGAGTCGCATCGCGTGGCCGTCCCGGCTCCGCTGGCCGCCGAGCCGATGCCCAGCCGCTGAACGCCTTCGCTCCCTTCCTGAAAGCGGCGCAGAAAGCCGCTCGCCCTGGCCCTAGCCAAAGCCGGACATGTCGGACCCAGATCCAGCCACCGGGGACATCTTCGGCTATTATCGAGAATGGTCCTGCAGCAGTTGAGGACCGCAATGGAACGCCAATGAGAACCGGCATTATCGGCCTGCCGCAGGTAGGCAAGACAGCGTTGTTCAGGATTCTGACCAAAGCCAAGTTGGAGGAGCGCGGCTACTCGAACCCGCGCGAGGCGCACATCGGTGTGGCGCGCGTGCCGGATGAGCGGCTCGACAAGCTCTCCGCGCTCTACTCACCCAAGAAAACCACCTACGCCTCGGTGGAATACGTGGACGTCGCCGCCATTGGCCAGGAGGCGCTCAAGGAGACCACGTTCCTCGCCAACCTGCGCAACGTGGACGCGCTTATCCACGTGCTGCGCGCCTTTGAAGACGATGCCATTCCCCACGTCGGCCCCATCGATCCGCTGCGCGATGTCAAGAACGTCGAGTTCGACCTGATGGTGAGCGACCTGGGGCAGATTGAAAAGCGCCTGGAGCGCGTGGGTAAGGACCTGAAGAAGGACCGAACGGCCGACCTGGAGCGCGAGCACGCCCTGCTGCTGCGTTCCAAAGAGTCGATCGAGAAGGAGCGGCCGCTGCGCGAACTGGAGATGACGGCGGAGGAGAAAAAGCTCATCAAGGGTTTCATGTTTCTCTCGCAAAAGCCCATTCTGTATGTGCTGAATATTGGCGAAAGCGCGACACTCGGCGCCGACCTGGAATCGGCAGTGGGCCGCTTCAAACTCGACGAAGTAGCGCACCGCCCCAATGCCGGCGCCACTGCAATCTGCGGCAAGGTGGAGGCCGAGCTGGCCGAGATGGACGATGCAGAGGCGGCCGATTTTCTGGACAGCTACGGGCTGAAGGAGAGCGGCCTCGTGCGGCTGATCCGCAAGAGCTACGAGTTGCTTGGCCTCATCAGCTTTTTCACCGCCGGCGAGGACGAGTGCCGCGCGTGGACGGTTCCGGCAGGCGCCAAGGCGCCGCAGGCAGCGGGCGTCATCCACACCGATCTCGAGCATCACTTCATCCGTGCCGAAACCATCCGCTGGAATCAGTTGCTGGACGCAGGCTCCGAGGCCGCAGCCCGGTCGCGCGGCACGCTGCGGCTCGAAGGCAAAGAATACGTAGTGCAGGACGGCGACGTGCTGCACATCCGCCACTCGGGGTGAAGAGACAGGGGACAGGGATCAGGGGTCAGGGATCAGATGCTTCGAGCCACATCGGACCGACGCCAAAGCCGGTAGCTGGTAGCCAGTAGCGGGCCACAGACCAATAGCGGGCCACAGAAGTGAGACAAACGAAGTCTGACCCCTGACCCCTGATCCATGATCCCTGATCCATGATCCCTGATCCCTAACGCGTGCGATTCGCCATCATGCTGAAGCTCTCCATCCTTCTCGGAATCGTCGCGGCGCTGGCCGATGTGGCGGGCGGGCTGGCGTTGGTGCGCGCTCGCGGTGTGGAGCGCTATTTGCGCTACTTCGTCGCCCTCGGCGCAGGCTTCCTGATGGCAACCGCGCTGCTGGAGATGGCCCCGGAGAGCATGAAGCTGAATGCGCGGCTTGCCCCCATCCTCATCATGGCCGGCTACTGCGTGATCCATCTCCTCGAGCACACGATCAACGCGCATTTCCACTACGGCGAGGAGACGCATCACGGCGAATTTATAGCGGCACGCAAAGGCTACTCGGTTCTAGCCGGACTGAGCGCCCACGCGCTCTTCGACGGCGTGGCCATCGGCTCGGGCTTCGTGATCTCCAATTGGCTGGGCTGGCTGATCTTCCTGGCCATCGTGCTGCACAAGGCGCCCGAGGGCTTCACAATGGCCAGCGTCATGCTGGCCAGCGGCCGCAGCCGCACCTCTGCCCTGTGGGCGGCGATCATGCTGGCCGCCGCCACCATCGCCGGCGTGCTGGTCATCGAGTTGGTGCCGCACTGGGTCCCCTACGGGCTGCCGGTTGCCGCCGGCGTCGCCTTGTACGTAGCCGCCACCGATTTGGTGCCCGAGGTCAACCGTGAGCCCGGCATCCGCATGGCGCTGGTGTTCTTCGCCGGCGTGGCGTGCTTCCTGATTCTTCGCGGCCTGCTCCCTGCCCTTTAATCGGAGTCTTTCCCTTGAGAGAGCAGGTCGCCGACCACGCGGCCGCTGCTTCCCGGAGCGCGCTTTCAACTTTCAAAGCTGGGGTCCACGCGCGGATGATGCCGCAAGCCGAATTTGCCGGCATAGAGGCGCGCCAGCAATCGGGCATAATCCCAGCCCACCCGCATGCTGGCTTTGCTGTCGCCATGCGAACGCAGGCCGAAGGCGAAGGGAAACTCTTCCACCGATCGCACGCGCCCGCGGACGAGGACTTCGAGGAGCAGTTTGAAGCCGGTGCGCTGAAAGGCGATCCGATCGATGCAGTCGCGACGCACAAGAAAGTATCCCGACATGGGATCCTGGGCCCGGGCGCCCCGCCTCTGGAGCGGCCGTGTGGCCCATACCGCGGCCGAGGAGAGCAGCTTGCGGACGGTATTCCAGTCGCCGATTCCGCCGCCCTGCATATAGCGGCTGCCGATGGCGAGATCGCGGCCGGCGGCGATGGCGCCATAGAGGGCGGGCAGCAGTTCGGGGGGATGCTGGCCGTCGGCGTCGATCACACCCAGCACGCCGGCGCCGGTTTCGCGCCAGCCGTCGAGAATGGCGCCTGCCAGACCGCGCTCGCCTTTGCGCACCTTCAGCCGGATTCGCGGATCCTTGCGGCCAGCGGCGGAAACAATCGCGCCGGTGCCGTCGCGGCTGTCGTCGTCCACGACCACAATTTCGAAGGGGATGGCGGCGGCATCGAGAACCGCGCAGGTGCGGCTGAGAATCTCTCCTATGTTGGCGGCCTCGTTTAGGGTAGGAATCACGAGCGCCAGGCACATTCCCGCTGCCGGAAGTTCATAGGGCGCTGCTGCGGGAACGGAGATTGTTGTCCGCGGGGTCATCGGAATAGCATTGATTCTATCGTTGCGGCGAGTCCATTGCCTACTGCGAATTGGGAGCCCGTCTTTTGAAGCACAGCCTGCGGTTGAACAGGTTTTTACTCATTTTGCTGCTGACCGTGCTCGGATTCCTCGTGATGGGCTATCATCCCGGTCTCGAGGACGACGGTATCTATCTGCCGGCAGTCAAGGCCGATCTTAATCCCGCGCTTTACCCGTACAACTCCGGGTTCTTCCGGCTGCAGGTACAGGCCACCACCTTCGACGGCTGGATTGCGGACTTCATCCGCATCGCCCATCTCCCGGTGTCCTGGGCCGAACTGCTGTGCCAGTTCCTCTCGCTTTTCGTTGTACTGTGGGCGTGCCACAGGATTGCATGCAGCCTGTTTCGCGATACGCGTGCGCAGTGGGCGGCGGTGGCGATGGTGAGCGCCATGTTCACGCTCCCGGTTTCGGGCACGGCGCTCTATCTGATGGACCAGCACCTGCATCCGCGCAACCTGGCCACCGCCCTGATCCTGATGGCCGTTGCAAATGTACTGGAGGGCCGGCGCAGGGCGGCCGCGGCCCTGCTGGTTCCGGCCTTTCTTCTCCATCCCATCATGGCCGCGATGGGAATCTCCTTCAGCCTGTTTCTCTCGATTGCACTGCTCGATCCCGCGCCGGCGTGGATATTCGCCTTCCAGCGCGCCATGCCCGCTCTGGTCCCGCTCGACTGGGTTTTCGAACCGGCCAACCCGGTGTGGAAGAAGGCGCTCGATACGCGCACGTACTACTACCTGTACAAATGGCACTGGTACGAGTGGCTAGGCGCGCTGGCGCCGCTGGCGCTGTTCTGGCTTTTGTGGAGCGCGGCGCGGCGGCGCGGCAACAGGCTGCTGGCGCGGTTTGCCCTGGCGGTCTTTGCCTACGGTGTTTTTCAGCAGACGCTGGCCATGGTGATCCTGGCTCCGCCCTCGCTGGTGCGACTCACCCCGCTTCAGCCCATGCGCTACCTCCAGCTCGTGTACTTTTTTATGACGCTGGTGGGTGGAGCATTGCTCGGCAAATATCTGCTGAAAGCCAGCGTCTGGCGCTGGACCGTGTTTCTTCTGGTTGTGAACGGCAGCATGCTTGCAAGCCAATGCGCAGAGTTCAGCAGCAGCCAGCACCTGGAATGGCCGGGGCGCGCGCCCTCGAACCCGTGGCTCCAGGCCTTTGCCTGGATCCGTGTCAACACGCCCGTGGACGCCTACTTTGCTCTCAATCCGTATTATCTGCAAGCGCCTGGCGAGGACTATCACGGCTTCCGGGCCCTGGCCGAGCGCAGCCAGTTGGCCGACGCCGTCAAGGATGCTGCTGCCGTAACCCAGGTTCCGGAGCTGGCGCCGGCCTGGGACCGGCAGGTAACGGCCGAACAGGGCTGGCCGCACTTCCGGAGCGCCGACTTCGAGAGGCTCAAAGCGCAATTCGGCGTGGACTGGGTCCTGGTCGCCTTGCCTCAGACCGCGGGCCTCAATTGCCGTTGGCACAATCAACTGCTGGCGGTCTGCTCGATCCCGTGATTTCACGCGATGCGCAATCGGCGCTTTGCATACCCCGGCCGCATCCGAGAGAATGAGAAGAACCTTTCCGCCACGCGGAGATCGTAAATCATGCTTAATTTGTCCCAGCGACTGATTCTCGGCTGTACTCTGCTGGCCGGCCTGACCATAGCGCTGGCGGTGGCGGCTCATCGCGCGCTGGCCGCAGCCGGAGAGTCGAGGCTGACCTACTGGTGTGCCTCGCTGGCGGTAGTGGTGGCAATTGCCACCGTGGTGTTCGTCCTGCGCCCGATCCACCAGCTCGCGCGCGACGCCCGCCGCATCGCAGAGGGCAACCTGGAGCAGCAGATTGAGTGGCGCAGCCGCGACGATTTCGGTCTCTTGGCCAGCGAACTGAGCCGCATCGCCATGCGGCTGCGCGAGCTCCGCGAGACGGAAGCAGGCCGCCGGCAGATGGAGTTCCAGCTCTCCGACGCTGTACTGCGCTCGATCTTCGAGCCCATCATCGTCACCGACAGCAAGGGCCACGTACTGAAGCTGAATCAGTCGGCCTCCGAGCTGCTGGGCGAGGCCGCTACCGATCGCATGGCGCTGGCCAGCACTCCCGGCGGCGAGAAAATTCTCAACGCGATCCGCGATGCCGTCTCCATGCAAAAGGCGGTGGCCGCCGAAGGAGAAGCGTCCCTCTTGCCCATGCGCATCGGCCAGCAGGAGCGCAGCTACCGCCTGCGCACCACGCCCATGCGCGACTCCGAAGGCCGCCTGCTGGGCGCCGTGACCACGCTGGAGGATGTAACCAGCCTGCAGGACGCCGACCGCTTCAAGACGCAGTTCCTTTCTGTGGCCAGCCGCAAGCTGCGCGACCCGCTGCTGCAACTGCGGCGCGGGCTGTATGCGCTCATCCAGGGATTCGGCGGTGAATTGCGGCCGCTGCAGGCCGAGATTCTGGCAAGCGTGGGGACCGAAGCTGAGCGGCTGAGCGACTTGATGAGCGACCTGATCGAGGTGGCTGAGCTGGACGTAGGTCAGCGTGAGTTCAAGCTGGAGCGGCTCCGCCCCCTCGAAATGCTGACGGAAGCGCGCAATCGCTTCGTAGACGAGGCCGCGGAACGCCGTATCCGCAT
>JAJZNH010000598.1 GCA_021811745.1 Acidobacteriota bacterium | reverse complement strand
ACCGGCGCCTGCTTCTGAAAGAACTGGCAGGTGATGCGGCCCATGGTCGTATCCATAACTACGCGGGGACCGTTCGGGGCGACCTCGACGGGGACGTTGGGCGTGGGCGCGGCAGGCAACGCCTGGCTCTCCTGGGCGGACGCCGGGGTAGGCTTGCGGGCCAGCACCAAAGAAATGGCTACAACTCCCACAGCTACGGCCAGAATGGCAAGCAGATAAGCAGGTCTAAGTTTCATTCCGAGTTTGAGGGTAAATCATGCGGTGCAGTGGCTGCCAGCGCGGGGCGAACGCGTTATGGTAGTGAAATGGACACCCAACTCATTCCAAACCTCCGTGGACGCCTCGCGGTTGCGGTGTGCGCCCTGATTTGCCTTTCGTTGCCCGTGGCGCGCGCCGGCGCGCAGAGCGGCAAGTCCGCGCCGTCCGCCAAGACCACGGCGGATAAGAAGCCCGCCGCCGAAAAGGCGTCGTCAGAATTGAAGCTGCCTCCCTTACCGCCGCCCGCGCACGTGGAGCAGAGCATGCAGCTTGACGGCAAGACGCTCCACTACACGGTGACCGTGGGCGCATGGCCGGTGCGCGACGAAAGCGGCAAGGAGGTAGGCCAGGTGGTCATCACCTCGTACACCATGCCCGGCGCGAACCGCCCTGTAACCTTTGCGCTGAATGGGGGGCCGGGGGCATCGAGTGTGTTTTTGAACTTCGGCGCCATCGGACCCAAGCATCTGGCGTTCGGCGACCCAGGTGAGAGCCCCTCAGAACCGCTGACGCTGACCGACAATCAGGGCACGTGGCTGAATTTTACCGACCTGGTATTTATCGATCCCATCGGCACGGGGTTCAGCCGGTCTCTAGTTCCCCAGGCGCAGGCCAAGAAGCTGTTCTACAGCACGGTTCCAGACATTCACTATCTATCGCGCGTGATCTATGACTGGCTGGTCAAGAATGGCCGTCTGGATTCGCGGAAGTACCTGGTGGGCGAGAGCTACGGGGGTTTTCGCGGGCCGCGCGTAACCTACTATCTCCAGTCGCAACTGGGTGTGGCCATGAACGGCCTGGTGTTGATTTCGCCGTATCTGAATCCCACCATCAGCCAGCACGGGGATGTGTCGCCGCTGCCCTGGATGATGACGTTGCCCTCCATCGTGGCGGCGCACCTGGAGCGCGAGCACAAGCTGACGCCAGAGGCGATGGCGCCGGTGATCGCCTACACCGAGGGTGACTATGCGACGACGCTGATCAAGGGCTACTCCGATCCCGCGGCCACCCAGGCGATGATTCAGCGCGTAACAGAGATGACGGGGCTCGATCCGACTTTCGTCAAGGAGTCAGGAGGCAGGCTCGATGCAGAGGCCTATGTGCGGGAGGTGCACCGGGAGCAAGGCAAGATCGGCTCGGCCTACGATTCGAACGTGACCTCGTTCGATCCCTTTCCCTATGCGCCGCTTCAAGAAGCGAACGATCCTATCCTGGCCAGCGTGATTGCGCCGCTGACCTCGGCCATGGTCAATTTTCTGACGCAGACCGTGGGGTGGAAGGTAGACGCGCGCTACAACACGCTTTCATACGACGTGAATCGCATGTGGGATCGCGGGGCCGCTGAGCGCGCAGGTTCGGTGACGCAACTGCGGCAGGCGGTTGCAGCCGATCCCAATCTACGCGTGGTGATCGCACACGGCTGGAACGATTTGGTGTGTCCCTTCATGGGGTCTGTGCTCACGGTCAACGAGATGCCGGTGATGGGCGATCCCACGCGGGTGTCGGTGCACGAGTATCCCGGCGGTCACATGTTTTATAGCCGCCAGGCCAGCCGCATCGCCTTGCGCAAGGACGTAATGGAGATGTACAGCAAGCCCTAGCGTCTTTGGACTTGGCGACATCGGCGCGCGGTCATGCTGAGGCTCGCAAGCCGCAAAAAGTGCGGCTTGCGAGACCGAAGGATGTGCGGTTGCTCTACTCTTTGCGTGAGGGCCTTCCGGGACAGGGAAGGATGAGCGCGCGGGACTCAGCAACGCTTGGCTTTACAGCGCGCCATGATGGCCGCGTGCAGCCGGTCGTTGACCGCGGGAGGGAGCTCATAGAGCTCGTGGGAGCGGTAGATTTCAATGGTCTTGCGGGTGGTGTTGAAGATCACCTCGCAGTGGCCGCACTTGTGCAGGTGCTGCTCAACCTCGGCGCGGGTTTCAGCGGCGAGGGATTCGTCGATCAGATCGTCGAGAAGGTCGAGAAACTCTCTGCAGGTCATTTCTCAGCCCCCATGTTCCTGTGAAAGTAGCGGCTGAGGCGCTCGCGCAATTGCAACCGGGCGCGCAGCAGGCGCGATTTGACGGCTGGTACGCTGAGGCCCAGGGCCTCCGCAGTTTCTTCGGTGGAGAGGCCTTCCACGTCGCGCAGGACAAAGACAAGGCGAAAGCCTTGCGGCAGCCCCTGGATGGTCTTGCGCAAGATCTCGGCCAGCTCGGCCTGATTGTAGTTCTGCTCGGGGTTGGGAGCCCAGTCGGCCAAGTCGCGGGGGACAGTGCCCTCCTCGGTTTCCAGGTCCTCGTCGATCGAAACCATCTTGCCGGCGCGCCGCTTGCGCAGCCGCATCAGGCTTTCGTTGACTGCGATTCGCACCAGCCATGTGTAAAACTTCGCATTCCCCTGAAACTGGTCGAGCTTTTCGTAGGCCTTCAGAAACGCGTCCTGCATCACGTCTTCGGCATCTTCGCGGTGTTGCGTAACGTTCTGCGCAATACGGAAGATCTGCCGCTCGTATTTGCGGACGAGCGCATCATAGGCCGCAACATCCCCCCCACGGACCCTTTCTACCAGGATCTCGTCGGGGTGCCGATCGCTCTTTCCTGCAATTGATTGGATGGTCGACATGAGCGTTGGTTGCTGGAAAAACCTTAAGCCGTCGGAGTTTGCTTTGCCAAGATAGTCACCAAAGAGTGTAATCGACCGCCGGGCAGTAGACCAAGCCTGGGATGGAAGGGGGCGGTGGGTAACGGCGGTGGTACTCCGGCGCCGCTGCTGCGTCAAAGCAGAATAATGTTGAAGATATGACGTTGCGGTTTTCCCATTTTTTTGTTCGCCAGACGGCGCGAGGCCTGTCGACTCTGCTTTCATCGCTCATGGTTCTGTTGCCGGTTGCAGGGCAAACTGCCACCAATCCAGGATCGGCTGTTCCCTATTCCTCTCAAACCAGGACCAGGCAGGAGAAAGAGAGGGCCCGCATCCGGCAGCGGAGGTGGGCAAGCGAAGCGGAACAAAGGGCGCGGACGGCCCGGATTCGCCGGGCCTATGAGGCTACGGCCGAGCTGCGGCCCATGGCGCAGCGGCTGGCCACGCTCCGTACTCCGGCGGCCTATGCCGCGGTAAGCGCGTATGCGCGCCGGCACACAGGCGATGCCGCGGCGGCAGCTTATCTGGCATTAGGCCACGCATACCTCCTCGACGGGCACTATGCGGCGGCCGAGATGAATCTGCGCCGGGCGCGGCACTATGGGGGGGCTCTTGCCGACTACGCAGACTTTCTGGGCGCCGAGGCCAGCTTTGAGGCCGGAGACAATGGCGCCGCCGCAGCCTTGCTCCGGGGCTTTGTTCGGCGCTATCCAGACAGCATCTTCGACGCCAAGGCGCCGGAACTGGAGGCCGACGTTCTGCTGGCCATGAACAACCCGACAGGCGCACGGGAAGCCTTGCTGCGCGGCCAAGGCACGGCGGCCGTGGAACGTCCCGGCTACCAGCTGGCCGAAGGGCAGGTCGAGTTGGCCATGGGGCGTAAGCAGATAGCCGTGGCCATCTTCCGGCGTCTGTTGCTCAGCCATCCCCTGACGGCACAGGCGCGGGTCGCCCGCCAGCGAATCACGGACTTGGGCGCGGAATCTGCCCTCACCGTGGCCGATCTGCGCAGCCTGGGCGACGCCTACTACCGAGCAGGACGGTACGCCGCAGCCGCCGCGCAGTACCGCGTTCTGGCGCATGCACCGGAGCTTGGTGCGCAGGAGCGCGAGGGATTTGCGGTGGCTGAAGCGGCCTGCGAATTACACCTTGGGAGGCTTACCTGGGCGGCAGCCGAGGCGCTGCCCGATACCAACAATGAAAGCGGCGCGCGGCGGCTTTATCTGCTCATAGAGCTGGCCAGGGACCGCAGCGACACCAGCAATCAGCAGCGCATTGTGACCGAGATGGAGGCTCGCTTTCCGTACAGCGAATGGCTGGCCGAGGCGCTGTTTTCCAGCGGCAACATGTACCTACTGCGCCGCGACTATCCAACGGCGATCCAGTACTATCTCTATCTGGCCGAGCATTTTCCGGCCTATAAGTATGCCGCGACGGCGCATTGGCGCGCGGGCTGGCTGACCTACCGGCTGGGTCAGGATCGCCAGGCCGCGCGGTTGTTCGCGGCGCAGATCCGCCTCTATCCGACGGCGACGGACACAGTCTCGGCGCTTTATTGGCAAGGCCGGCTCTACCAGACCCTGGACCACGCACCGGCACTGGCGGCAGCCAACTACCGCGCCATCATCCGCGCCTACCCGCACTACTTTTATGCGCAGATGGCCAGAGACCAACTAGCGGCGCTGGGCCACACCGAACCGGTCGTGTCGCCGCAGCTGGACCACTTTCGGACGCAACGGGTCCCGCAGCTGGAGACAAGTTTCCCGATGAACAGCCCCCACCTGGCGATGGCTCGCCTGCTGGCCAACGCGGGCCTGAACGAGTATATTCCACGCGAGATTGCCGCCGATCCCGGCGCATCCAGATGGAGTGCGCTCGTCGAGGCTCAGATCTACTCCTCCTACGGCGAGTATTTTCTCGCCCTGCGCGCAATCAAACGCGCCGTGCCCTATGCCTCCACGGCTTCCTTCCAGTCCATCCCGCTGGTTTACTGGAAGATGTTGTATCCCACGCCCTGGTGGAACACGATTGTCGCCGCGTCAAAGAAGAACGGCCTCGATCCTTATCTTGTTGCCTCACTCATCCGCCAGGAATCGGAGTTCAATCCCTCCGCCGTCTCCTACGCGCACGCCTACGGGTTGATGCAGTTGCTGCCCAGGGTGGGCCGCAAGATGGCGCGCGAAGAAGGCATGCGCTATTTCCGGACATTCCAACTGCTCGACCCGGAGATCAATATCCGTCTTGGGACCCGCTACTTGCGGCAGATGCTGGACGAGTTCGGCGGAGTGCCGGCCTATGCGCTGGCGGCGTATAACGCCGGCGACTATCGCGTTGTGGATTGGCGGGCACACGGACCCTATAGCGGCATCGACGAATTTGTGGAATCGATTCCCTTTACGCAGACCCGCAATTACGTTGAAGCCGTCCTGCGCAACGAAGAGACCTACAGGGCCATCGACGAATATGCCGGGGCGCGCGGCAACGAAACGGCGGCTTCTCTTCCTGCGACGGCGAGGCTCCCACTGCGCTGAAGCAGGGGCAGCGAAGGCTGGTCCGCCAAGCCCGGCCGTGGGGAATCCTATTCGCCACTCCCTTGAGCCGATTCTCGTTGACTTCAGGAACGGTCTCCGGCAACACTGAGCTTGACCGGAGGCTCTTGAGCCTTCGGTTGCCATTCGCACCCTGCTGTTTGAAGAAAACGGAGCTGAGCGAGGATTGTTTGCGCGGCTCTGTCAATCTCACCTTGATGGAGGGCAGGATGTCAGCCGACCTACAGTTCCTTGAAGAATGGATCCCGGAAAAGATGGACCCTGGGACAGTTTTTGTCCTGGAGAACCAAGACAAGCTCGGCCGGGCACAGAATCCCTACGTAGCGGTGATGTCCTGCCCGCGTTGCGGCACCATGGGACTGATCACGCGCCAGCAACTCTACGGCGGCCAAACCATGATCTGCGGCGGCGATTTATGCTCGGCTGAATACCGGCTGGATGGCGATACGATCAGCTTTCGCCCGGCGCAATAGAACGGCTGCGCGGCGAAGGCCGCAACAAGAAACCTCTTTTGCCGCAAACCGCGGGCTTGTTGCAGAGAAAGGCACGCGGCGGCCGAAGCCGCCGCGCGGGAGAGAGGCATTTTTGCGTGGGTTAGAAAGTGAAGCGCCCAACGATCTCGATTTGACGCGGCGTGTACATGAAGCCGCTGTTGTTGGCGGCGTTGGGCACCATGAAAGCGTTGGCGCCGTCTTGGCCCTGGTATGTGAGCGAGGGCCCTGAAACGGCGTACAGATAGGTGGCTTTGAACGCGGTAATGTTCTGGTGGTTGGCCAAGTTGTAAGCGTTGAGGCTGAGCTCCAGGATGCGGCCGCCCTCGAATGCAAAGTCCTTCTGCAAGCGCGCATCGTCGACGATGCGCCGTGGAAATTTGTAAGTATCGCGACCGATCTGAGGAATGAGCGCGCTACCGCCCGAGCCATTCAAATCGCCTTGAATGGCACCGGTGGGTTTGCCATTGACGCCCGCCGTGAAGGGCAGGCCGTTCTGCATCTGGAAGCTGTCGTTAAGGCTCCAGCCGTTCGCGATCCACCTGAGGGGACTGCCGGAGCGCATGTTCGGAAAGTCGTAGAGCGCGTAGGCGACAAACCGGTTGGGAACGTTCCAAGGAGAGTTGCCGTAGTTGATGCGCGCATTGCTGTACGGATCGTACCAGTTGTTCGTGGTGCCTTCTACCGCACTGTTCTGACCGAAGTCCAGCGCGTGCGACCAGGTGTAGTTGGCATCGAACTGGAT
>JAJZNH010000903.1:2058-6689 GCA_021811745.1 Acidobacteriota bacterium | reverse complement strand
GCCGTGGCGCTGCGTTTGGCGATCTCTTCAACGACGGCAAGATCGACGTGGTTGTCAACAACATGGATGGGGTCCCGGTACTGCTGCGCAATGTCAACAACGATCTCCACCACTGGGTTGAGATGAGGCTCATTGGGGGGCCCAAAAGTCCGCGCGATGCTGTCGGGGCAACCGTATATCTAACTGCGGGAGGCATCCGCCGACGTCAGGATGTACTGAGCGGGGGAAGTTATCTCTCATCGAACGACATGCGCGTACACTTTGGGCTCGGCAACCTGGATCACGTCGATGGGGTGGAAATTCACTGGCCCAGCGGTTTCATTGAAAAGGTGGCGCCGCCTGCCGTTGATCGGATTTATACAATCACCGAAGCCAAAGGAATTACCGGAGCAATGTGCGACGGCCACTCTTGCGCACTCCGTTGAAATCTGCCGTTCAATTTCCCAGTCCGGTAGGAGACGAGGGCAAACCCCATAAGCGCTCAGAGCCCAAGTTGTTACGTCACCGCAAACCGCGATTGCTTCCAAACCAAAGCACAGCCTGCGACAGAATCACCAACTTACGAAAGGTTCCGGAACTGCCAAGATCCTGCAAGTGCTTTCAGCAGCGTGAAGTCCGAGACCATCCTAGGTTGAACCTTGGGTTAGCTGCGAACGGGAATCAGACAGTCGCCGAGTGCCTTTTAACTCTCTTGCAAAAGCTTCTGGAGGGAAACAGGCTGGGGGTCTTCGGTGCCCGGGACCAGGTGCAGGGCAATCATGACGGCTTCGGAATGGCCCTGGAACCAGACCAGAAACCGGCCGTTGTCGCTTTTCGGAAGGCGACGCTGATTGAGCCAGATATAGTAGGCGCCCATATCGGCGTCCAGGAGAGAGCCCTGGGGATCGACGGCCACGGCGCGATTCTGGTCCATGATCATTTCATCGAAGGTGCGCTGCACCTGGCGGGGAGCAAAGCGAACCAGCAAGGTGACGGGCTGGGCTCTCCGCAGCAGTTCGTGCGCGGTCCACTCGGCGAAGGTGGTGCTGTAAAACTGCGTGCCCGATCCTTCAGAAAAAATGCTGAGGCGGAAGCGGCTCATGACTGGATCATCGCCTTCGCTGGCGTCCGGGAACTGCGATGGGTCGAGTTCCTGAAGCGCCTTCTCCAGGCCCTCGGGGCCGCCGCTCTCGCGGCCCAGAATCCGCATCTTATCGACCACCGCGATGCGCAGGTTGCTCAGCCCCGCATACGACATCGAAGTGACAGTAGACGGTGGAACGATTGCGGGCTCTCCGCCATCCACATACCAGTGCCCATAGGGAAGCGGATGGTTGTCGGCGCGCGCGGCCAGCACTGCCGAGATGGCCTGCAGAGCCGTGGATGGCTCGACGGCGGAATAATAGACGCCGTGAGGCCGCAGCTTGCGGAAGAGCGGGAAGGCGGGCGTGTCGACGCCCTGGCCGACGATCACCATAGTGAGGCGCGAAAGCGGAGGCAGAGCCGGAGGACGGAAGCGGCGGCAGGCGTCTACGTAGCCGATGGACGCGGCGCGAAACTGATCGATCTGCCCAGTGGCCCATAGGATCGCCGATAACTGGGCCGAGAACACTTTGGGATAGCTTACCCAGTCGACGGCGGGCAACGGCGTGACCTGAATCGCGGCGAACTGCGCCATGGCGGCCCGCAATTGCGCGGCCGTGAGCGAGCCCAGGTACGCCAACTGCTCGTCGATGTCCTGTCTCTCCGCCGGGAATTTCCAGTCATAGGTGCTCACCTCCTGCAGAAGCAGCGGCGCCAGTGCCAGCGGCAGGGCGCGCAAAAGTGCGAGATGCGCGATGGCAAGCTGCCGACCCAGCGGCGGATACTGCGCGAACTGCTCCGTTTTGAGATCGGAAGGCAGCATAGAACGCAGGCGACCTCCGTAAGGGGCGTACCGTGCGACATGCGCGCAGAGAAGCCGAAGAGCGATCCCAGCGTGGGCACCAGGTCGATGGTCTGGACGGGGCGATCGACGATGACATGCTCGCGAATTCCCGCCCCTAGCACCATCATCCAAGTTGTACGCGAGGCGATTTCGCCCGTGCGGTGGTGCTGAAATCCATTGCCGCCTACAGTAGCATCGCCGTCCCGCCCGAAATCGGGGCGATGAACATGGTGGTCCGGCCGGCATACTCGGGATTTCTCTGGATCTCATCCCAGATGTCCCGGCACAGGCGATCGGAGCGGCGGATTCCATCCATGTAGAGAGAAAATGCGCCAGCGTGTGCTACGTCCATATCGTGCAGCGTGATCCACAGCAGACTGGGGGCATAATGCCGCATGATGCGGCGGGCCACGAAGACAGGCAACTCGTCGGGACTGGTCAGTTGGACGGCATGCTCTGAGAAATCATTCACGGAAAGCTTGAGTGTCTCAGCCAGTTCGCGAAGATCGAGGGCGTTGCCGGCCAGAGCGGGGGTGTAGAAAGGCGTTTCATAGTTATCGCGCAGCAGGTGCTTATAGAAGCTTTGATCTTTTCCGGCCAGGAACTGCGCCAGAAGCTGCTTGAGGAGAACGACGCCTGCGCCGAAGCCGGGGCCATAGAACGAATTGTCGCTTTCCCCGATGCGGTTAAAGCCATTCCTGGGGGCCACGACCCAGGCATCGGTTGCCGGGCGGCGAAGGTCTTTGCGGAAATATTCGAACACGGTGGGATTCTGCGGAGAGACGGCGGCGAAGTTATCGAACCGCTCATAGACCCCGTGGCCAGGCTGGCCGTGGCCACGTAATGGCCGAGGATGCCGCGATTGATGACCCGGGTAAAAAACGTCGATTGCGGAATCAAGGTGTGCAGCAACTCCGGGATGTTCTCCTGGCCGGAAGGCGCAAAGGTCTCTTCATCCCGCGCACCTCCGCCAAAAGTCACCACGACCACTTTCCTCCGCGAGGCCGGCAGCGCCTTTTGCGCGGAAGAAAATCTCGGCAGTCCCACGGCCGTGCACGCTCCGGCCGCCATGCGCAGAAAATCCCGGCGGCTGGTTCCGGGGATGGCCGATTCCCTGTTCATCGCAAAATTCATGCCCGCCCGATTTCCATTCAGTGACTTGTGCCCTGGCTGGAGAGCAGAAAGCTCTCGATCCTGTGTTCCTTCTCAGAAGAGTGCATCTTGCGAAATTGTTGCATCTCCGCATCGGCTCTTTGTTTGTGGCCGAGCTTATATAGAAGGTGCGCCAATTGATAATGAGCTTCCTGCAGTGAAGGCTGCTCGCGAATCGCCGCCTCAAACTGCTGCACAGCCAGCGCGTACTTGCCCTGATCCTGATAGACAGTTGCGAGCAGATTATGAGCCTCGTAAAAACCCGGATCGATCTGCAAGGCTCGCCGCAGGCGCGATTCGATGGCCGCGTCGTCGCGGGAGGTGTTGATCATCTGGTCGTCCGACCAGAGATTCGCGGCATAGTAATATTGCGCGTCCGCGCGTCCGGGAAAGCGTTCCGCATATCGCTTGAATCTCTTCGCCACCTGGCCGCGCAGGTCGGGCGGAACGTGATCCAGACTGGAGAGAAAGTAGTACGAAGTCTTCTCGGCCGGATCGAGATCGACGGCGTGCAGAAAGTTCTGGATTGCGGGCTGGTCGTCGCCGGCGAGATGCTCGGCCAGGCCGAGCCCGATGACCATGCGTGTGGAATGCGGGAACAAGTTGCTGCCGCGGGTGAAGATTTGTTTTGGCCTGGGGAAGATTCCTGTGCCGCAAAAGTTCCGCACCCCAGTCGAAGATCGTCTCTTCGTTGGGGTCCATGCGGGCGCTCTCCTGATACTCGGAGCCGGCGAGAAGCACCTTGCCGTCTTTCTCGTACGCGTCGGCAAGCAGCGAGTGCAACTCGGCGGTGTTGCGGATGCGGAGCAGCGATTGCAGCCGGGTTTCGGCTTCGGTGAATTGCCCAGTCTGGATCAAACCGAGGCACAAATCGTATCCATTGCGATAGTCTGCGGGGTCGATCTGCTGGGCGTTCCTGAGCCAGGGGACGGCGGCCGCGATGTTGGCCTCCTGGATATAGAACTCTCCGAGATTGTGCATCACGGCGAAATTCCTAGGATCGAGAGCGGCTAACAGGATTAACTGCTTCTGGGCCAGGTCTTTCATTCCCCGCCGTGCATAATTGGCGGCCAGGTTCTCTCGCGTGGGAATGGATTGGGGATTGGCGCGCACCACCTCCGCAAGAGGTCCGGTCGCTCGCGCCTCTTCGCCATTGGCGGAGAGCACAAGCCCAAACAATTCGTTGGCGTTGAAATCTGCCGGCCGTTGCGCGACGGTCTGCGTCAGTAGAAGTTCGGCGTCCTTTTATCGGCCTTGGTGATAGTCCTGCTCCGCCTGCTGCAGCTTCAGCTCGAAAGTTTGTGCCAATGCTTTCACAGGCGCACCGCATCCCAGGACCAGCATGGCCAAGCAACACAACCTTTGGAGATGGCAAAATATTCTCGAACTCCCTATCGTAACTACGGGCGCCACGGTCTTTCAGCCTCCAGAAGTAACGAGGCACCAGCTCTGGAGCCAGGGGCATTTCTATTCATTGTTGAGGGCCCCCTCGCAGGACGCCTTAGGGCGTTCACTCAGGACGGTTCTTGCCGTTCTTGCCTAAGACGGTGTAAAAGTTTTCTTGTGAGCATCG
>JAJZNH010000903.1:0-2048 GCA_021811745.1 Acidobacteriota bacterium | reverse complement strand
TCGCCGGAGTGCTGCCACGGGAAGCGCATGAGGAATTTCGGGGCCTAGAAACAATTCGATCGCGCGGGTCTGCATGACAGGGTTGGAGTCTAGCAACCGCTGAAAAATCACTGTCAACGCTGGACGCGCTCTTGACGCGCTCTAAAAAAGCAGAGCACTCGCTATGCCAAAGTGTAAATGGATTTATTAGGAAATATGCTTCCCGTCGAGGGCGGCAAACGCTTTCCCGATCTTGACAGAGCGGGATTCGGCTCACTAATCTTTGTGCCCTGTGCAAGAGATCATGCGTATCACGCACGATCTGGGTTGCTTCCCAATCCTCAACCCCGAGTGGCGCGGCCGCATAGAAGAGCTTTGTTCAGAATCTGGCTCAAGCAGTCTTCCAGGTTTCCGGCGTGGAGATGCGGCCTGCCAACTCTAACTTGTTTTCTTAAAGACGAGCGAAAGGGATGCTGACACTGATGGGATACTTCAGGCGCGTTTTCTTCCTGGTGGGGCTGATGATTCTGGCCTGCGGCGGAACGGCCGGTCTTGCGCAATCGCAAGCGGCACTGCCTCCCGGCACGGGCCGTCAGGTTCTAGAGCGCATGTGCACGCGCTGTCACGGACTGAACGTCATCACCGGCCAGCGCATGAACCACAACGAGTGGTCAGACGAGGTGCAGGACATGATCTCGCGGGGCGCGGTGGGAACCCCCGAGGACGTGAACCAGGTTGTTGCCTACCTGACGGCAAACTTCGGCCGGGGCCAGGCATCCCATGACAAAGCTGCTCCGGCCCCTGCTGCCGAGCAGCCTGCAGCCTCCTCCGAGCCAAGCATTCCGGCCGCGGTGGAAGATGCATGGCCGAATCTTTCCGCCGGGGTTACACCGCAGCGCCTGCTGCATGCCAGCGCCGAGCCGCAGAACTGGCTCACGTTTGCCGGCACTTACAGCAGCGATCACTACAGCCTTCTGAAGCAGATCACGCCCGCCAATGCGCGGAATATGGAATTGAAATGGGTGTTCCAAGCGCGCTATCTGGACCCGTATGAGACCACGCCGCTGGAAGTGAATGGAGTGCTCTACACCATGCAGGGCGACGATGTGGTTGCCCTGGACGCCACAACGGGCCGCCTGTTCTGGATCTACCGCTATACGCCGGAAGCCGATGCGCGCCTGTGCTGCGGCCGCATCAGCCGCGGCCTGGCCATCCTGGGCAACACCCTGTACATGGCCGCGGTGGATGCGCACCTGATCGCCATCGACGCCAAGACCGGGACACCCATCTGGAACGTCAAGGTGGCCGATACCACCAAGGGATATACCATGACGATTGCGCCGCTGGTGGTGCGCGGCAAAGTCATCGTCGGAGTGGCGGGTGGAGAGTACGGGATCCGCGGCTTTATCGCAGCGTACGATGCCCATTACGGCAAACTGGATTGGCGCTTCTATACGACGGCGGGGCCGGGCGATGCCGGCCGCGACACCTGGGGTGGCGAATCGTGGAAGCACGGCGGCGGCTCGGTGTGGCTGACTGGCTCCTACGATCCTGAAACCAATCTCCTCATCTGGGGTATCGGCAATGCCGGCCCGGATTACAACGGCGATGTGCGTCCCGGCGACAATCTTTACACCAGCACCATGGTGGCGCTGGACGCCGACACCGGCAAGCTGAAGTGGCACTACCAGGCCAATCCTCACAACGAATTCGACTGGGACGCCGTGCAGACGCCGGTGCTGGCGACCATCAACTGGAAGGGCCATCCGCGCAAAGTAATTTTGTGGGCCGATCGCAACGGCTTCTATTATGTGCTGGACCGCGACACGGGCAAATTTCTTTTGGGCAAAGCCTTCGTCAAACAGAACTGGAACGACGGTTTCGATGCCAACGGGCGGCCCATCATGAGCCCGACGGCTAAATCGACCACCACCGGCACTCGGATTTTCCCCGACAATCAGGGCGGCACCAACTGGTTCTGCCCCTCGTTCGATCCCGGCACCGGGTTCTTCTATGTCAATGCCCGCGAGAATTACTCCACGGTCTTTTTCAAGGGAGACCAGGAATAT
>JAJZNH010000462.1 GCA_021811745.1 Acidobacteriota bacterium | reverse complement strand
CCGAGCCTTTCGGCAGCCGCTTGAAGAAAATATCCATTGCCCGCCGAGCACTGCGTGTTGAGCCTGAAATCCTTCACGGCCCCGTTCTGCAGCATGACAATCTTAATGTCCTGGCCGCCCACATCGATGATCGCGTCCACATTGGGAAACAGTCGCAGAGACGATTTGGCATGGGCGACGGTCTCGACCAAAGCGACATCGGCGAACAGCACTTTTTTGAGCAGATCTTTCGAATAGCCCGTCGTGCCCAGACCGAGCACTTCGACCGGCTCGCCCGCTTCTTCCAGCTTTCGGTGCAGATCGCGCAGCACTGTAACCGCATCCGATACGGGATCCGACTGCGAAAGCTGGTATGAGGACGCGAGCAGAGTTCCATCGGGAGCGAGCGCAACAGCCTTGGTCGAAGTGGAACCGCCGTCAAGACCGATGAAGACATGATGATGTAAGACCGGGGCAAGTCGGCGTGGGACCGGGAGGATCGAGTACAAGCGGCGGAAGCGCTCCAACTCAGCTTCCTCGCAGCAGAGCCCATCGACGCTGGATGCCCGCCCTGCGCAGGAATGCTTCTGCTGCTCCAGCAGTTGTTCGAGCGGGCGCACGCCCTGGTACTGCGACACATGCGACGAATCTTCGAGGCCGAACGTAATGGCCCCAATGGCCGCGAAGTACTCCGCCATAGGCGGGACTTGGATGAGCGATTCGAGCGCAGCATCGGCAGGCAGCGGCACGTTTCTACGTTTCCAGAGATCAATCAGTCCCCGCCGCCACGCCGCCTGCAATCCCGGAAAATATGCGTTCGGTCCACCAAGCAGAAAAACACCCGGCAGCAGATCGTGCCCGCGCGTCAGCACCGTCAGATTTTGTAGCACAATCGCTTGAAACAGCGACGCCATCAGGTGATCGGCTGGAACTCCCTGCTTCTGCAAGCCTGTGATGTCGGTCTCGGCGAAGACTCCGCATTTCCCCGCAACAGGATAGGTATATGCATCGTCGAAATGTCTGCTTACAAGCTCCTCAGTGGAGATGTGCAGTCGCGCCGCGATCCGCTCGATCACCACGCCGGTACCCCCGGCGCACCGGTCATTCATGGTCGCGATCTTCCTGCGCCTGCCCTGGCTGCCTTTCTGAAAGAGGACGATCTTCGCGTCCTGGCCTCCAAGCTCGATTACGGAGCGCACTTCCGGATGCTCTCGTTCTACAGCAAGGCTTACGGCGGCAACCTCCTGTACAAAACGCGCGCCCAGTAAGCTGGCCAGCTCGTGCCCGCCGCTGCCCGTCATAAACAGGCGAAGGTTGGCGTCTGCGATCCCCAGCTCCCGTGTCGCCCGGCGCAAGGACGCAAGGACCGTCTCCGCCTGTCGTCCTTCATGGCGCAGATACTCGCGGATCAGAATTTCGCCGGCCGCCGAGCGCACCACCGTCTTCACAGTGGTCGAGCCCACATCGATCCCGGCCAGGAATTCAACCGGTGGCGCAGAGCAGGACTGTGACCGTACAGAGTTGCCGCCGCTCGGCTCGGCAGGTTTACGCATCACCAGCTACTCCATGTTGCCGCTCACGCCCTGGAAGCCGCGCATAGCCTGTTTCAGCACCCAGCGGATGACGCGCGTGTCGTTGTAGCAGAAGGCGAGGATGTGATTGAGCGTGGAGAAGCAGTTCGATTCGCAGTCGGCCTTCATCGCGCACAGTTCCTCGCGCTGCATCTTTGGGGCCTCGATGGCGCCCCAATCGTGCGTGGCCGAGTACATGGGAAAGCAGGGCGCCAGCGTGCCGTCGGTGCGGATGATGATGCTGTTCTGGCCCGCGCGGCAGCCCCAGCTATCCAGCTTCTCCTCAATGAATTTCTTCATCTCCTCCAGCCGCTGCACGGAATTCACCATCTGCCAGCCGCTGTTCTGCTTGTCAATCAGCCAGTCGATCAACTCTCCGATGGCGGGGTGGTCCTCGGGGCGAATGAATACCGGGTTATTCTCGAAGTGCCGGAACTCGCTGTGTTCCATCATCGGCGTCTCGCAGATGTGGTAATCGGTCGCGATGCCGGAGTCGTGGGCCAGCTCCGTCAACTGCCGCACGTCGTCGAGATTGTTGCGGCAGATATTGATGTTGAGGAACACCGAGCAGCCGTACTTATATTGCTTGCGGATCAGATGGTCGAAGTAAGTGCGGATGGGCTGCATGGCCTTCGGCAGTCCGGGCTTCAGGTCCCATGCATCCACGGCGAGATTCACGCTGGCCACCCCGGCGTCGGCCAGCCGATCGATCACCTCCGGCCGCATGAGGCGTCCATTCGTCGGCAGATAGACCCAGAAGCCCTTCTTGGCCGCGTAGTACGTAATCTTGTGGACAAAGCCGGGACGCAGAAGCACCTCGCCGCCCATCAGCGCGAGCACGCGGCAAGTAGTCGAGTGCAGCCAGTCGATGGAGCGTTTGGCAATGTCCTCCGTCATTCCCTTCACGCGGTTGTCGTAGGCCCAGCAGTAGTGGCAGTCCAGATTGCATTTCGACTCGCTGAACAGGTAGGAGATGATGGGATGAAACTCGCCCGGCAGCAAGCGGGAACGGAAATAAGGAAACATCCAGCCCTGCATGGAGCGCCAGATGTGCGGAACGGTCCAGTGGCGCCTTCCGTTTTTTGGAAAGTAATCTTCGTCTGGGGCTTCGTATAATTCCGGGCGGTCGGGAAAGAGCGGTTGGGGCAGCGTCTGCGGTACTCCTCCGGGAGGCGGTGGAACCGCAGAGCGCATACCGCTCATGAGCTGTTCGTTGGCAACGGTACTCAGACGAAACGATGGAAGATCGCTCATGGTTGCATCTCCTCTCTGGAGTTCAAGCGGTTTATATCCGTCACTGGGAAGCCGGTCCGCGCGTGCGAGCCTCCACCCTCGGCCGTCATCAGGCGGTCCGCGTACAAAAGAAAATTGGCGGCGGTGGAAGCGACGCCATCATGCCGCGGAATCGAGCAGAGCGGGTGACGCAGCGCGGGCTGTCCGGCCACAAAGCTCCGGATCTCGTCCAGCGAATGATGCGCCGACTCGACGGCGCGCTCGAACTCAGCCGCAGCTTGTACGCGCGCTTCAGAAAGCGCCATCTGTACGCGGCTGTAGGCGTGGATCTCTCCCTCGGCCGAGGTTTCGATAGGCAGAAAGTTCGCCTCAGCGAACCGCTCCACGAGGCAGGCCTGCACCGCGTCTGACTGCGTGGAAGGCAGACATCCAAACGGCTTCAGCGCCAGCACAAGATGGCAACGATGGTTGCGCGTGTAATAGAGCGTCTTCGCGACCTCAAGGTGCCCCTCGCCTCCGCGCAGTGAAGTGTCGTACCACGGCGCAGCCAGCTCAGACAGCGCCTTCTGCGAAACGGGAAGCTGGTTCTGCCCGCCCAGCATCCCGGCCAGCCGCTGAAAGTGCCGCCGGTAAATCCGCTCCCCCGCACTGAAGGCCGCCCATTTCAGCAGCGCCGCCGTCCTCGCGCTAAGCGCGTTCGCGGGCGATCTCCACGGCGCAACATGTGCGGCCATCTGGAAACTGCGGATGCTGGCCGCCTTTCTCTGATGCAGCAGATACAGCAGCCAGGCGCTGATGGGTTCCACCGAGACCTCCGCGCCTTCATTCTCAAGAAACTCCAGCATGCGGAAATTTCCATCGCTTTCGGTCATCTGCGCCCAGAACTCGCCAATCACCTTGACCACCGGCCGCACGCGCAGCCAGTCCACCTCCACCTTCTTGAGCGCCTCGCGCACCTCTGTCAGAACAGGCCGCAACGCATGACCCCGCAGATGCAAAAGGATCTTGCCGAGCCTGTTGGGAACGAAGTACCAGGCCGATTCTTGATCCGGGAGCAGAGCAGCCGGAAGCAAACTGCTCAGTTGGAATCCACGATGATGCTCGAAATGCGCCGCGATGGCATCCGCTGCGGCAGCAATGGACTTTTCCACTGCGCCGGGCTGCAGCTCAAACGGACGTAGTTGATGCTGGAGGGCATGGAGCAGGTCGCCCAGGATAAAGGCGTGCAGCGCATTCATCCCGAAGTCCACGGTGAACACCATTCCGCTGTGCCCGGTTGAAGCAAGGATGCCCTTGTCCTGAGAAAATGAGAGAATGCGGAAGCCATAGTAGCCGGCGGCATTTAGCGCTGAGCGAAACTCTGACTCGTACATCCCGAACCTGCACGGCCCCCCGCAGGCGGCCGTGAAATATACATAGTTGCGAACAATTTCGTCGCGCGGCAACCCGGTCTGTTCAAGACCGCGCAGATACCGAATCAGATTACCCACCGTGAAATAAACCGGGTTGCACATCCCGCTGGCGCAGAACTCGCGCCCAAGTTCATGTGCGGCGCGGTCAGTCTCCGGCAGCCGCTGGCAGCGATATCCGGCCCCCCGCAACAATCCTTCGATGAGCCGTTCGTGCTTCCATGTGAGTCCACCAAAGAGTATGGTTGCGCGGCCGCGTTCTTCTGCGGTAAACGGAAGTTCCGGCGGCCGCAACGGGCGGTGGAGAGAACTCGCCGTCTTCTCGGAGCTTTTCTCGCACAAATCGGAAGCGAGTTGTGGGGACGGCGGCGACATCTTGCTCTCTATCTCCAAGACGCACGGCAGCTCCGTGTACTTTTCCACCTCCTCGCCAGATGCTGCGAGGCCAAGACTGCTATAGATATTGACTTTACTGTCTCCCATCGGTGTTTATGGGTCTGTGAGGCACGTCACTTGCCAAACTGCCTCGTCCGGAAGCCGCGGTTTCTCTGAACTATCCGCAGAGCCGGCGTCGAATGACGAAAACGTCGATGCGCGGGGAACAGAACCAACTCGACAATCTCGGCAACTTGTTTCCGAATTTCAGAGATTCCTGCGCGAATTCATCGGGAACCATAAGAGCCACGATGGCACCGATATTGCAGCTTCCAGACCTGGGATCAGCCTGAAGATGCGTGCTTGGGTCCCCAAGTAAAGCACGCAAAATGAGTCCAGGACTTCGCCCTTGAAGCTGCGCCCAATTCAAACTGCCCGATTCCCCAGGTCCAGAGGAGGGAAATGTGTGCTGAAAATATCCGTCCATGACAGCCCAAAGCGCCGCAGCGTGGTTCTGGAGGGCAAGGCGATGGCGCCCTGGATCGAAGAGCTAGGAGCGGCTTGGAGCGCCGCAAACTCGGGACTCTGCGGCCGGCGGCTAGAGGTCGATCTCAGGAACGTAACGGCCATCAGCGAGGAGGGGGAAAGGGCCCTTTGGGAGCTGATAAAGAAGGGAGCCCGTTTCCGATGCAGTGGCGTGTTGACCAAACACGTCCTCCATGAACTCCTCCGGCGAAGAAGCAAGGAGACCGGTTCGCCTGTCTATTCGGACCGCCATTCCCCGTAAAGGGATCAAGCATGGCACAGTGGCCACGCCACGAGATTGTGCGCACGACTTCGCATAGAAGCCAGCAGCCACGGCCGGCAACGAAAGTGCCGCAGGTTCTATTCACCTGACCTGCGCGGATGCGCCAACTGCCTTCACCATCCACTTGCCTCTCCCCCCGTCCACCTTCCGAGCGTGATGACGAGGAAGGAAATGGCGAAGGCAAGTTGCTGAAACCCTCCCCAAGAATAGCCACTCAAGGACTTGGTTCAGATTCGCTGCATGCGACGCATGATCAAAGGCGATCAGCGGATCGCTTCGGGTCATGACTTGGATGAATGCACCTGCGTTCCAGGACCGAACTGGAAGATCACTGCTCAACGACAGATCGCGATGCCGTTCTGAATGCTTGCACCCCAGTATCGCCAGCCGATACGGAATGCCAGACCTAAAGGACAATTTTGCGCCGATTAAAGCTCACAAATGTTTGACAAAAGTTATGGTTTTCGTTGTCTCCTGCTTTCATTCATGGTATGGTGAAGGTGCTGATCTTAGAGCATTGCCTCAAGCTCGGGACAAGCAACTTTGCCGTAAATCAAATACCAGACCGTAAAGCGGTTGCGTCGGACACGCTTTCCCAAAGCAGTGTTTCGAGTGCGGCGGTCTCACTACTCGATCCCCCCCCCCCTGGGACCGAGGGGGGCGAAGCCTGCCGATCTCTAGCCTGAGCATTTATCGTTCCTCATTCGCATCAAAATCCACTCTTCCCGCTCTTTTCAAATACGAGTGTCCCATGGCAGTACTGATCCCCCGCGCACGCACAATTGGTGTCCGCCTCAGCGAGGAAGAATATTCAGCCGTAGAGCAGTTTTGTGCCCAAAACGGCTCGCGCAGTATTTCCGACCTTGCGCGAAAGGCGATCTACAGCTTCATGAATCATGCAGAGCAGGAGAGATCTTTGGCCTTGAGCGTCGGTGAAAATTCCGCAAAAATGGAAGAGTTGAAGCAAAAAGTGGAGCAACTGAGCGCGGAGTTGGCGCTGCTTAAAACAAACCGGACGCCGCACAGTCGGCGTTCCGGGCACCAGCGAGGGGCCCGGTAGACTGGGCTTTGCTGAAGCACGCCTGACAGTGTTGACGAAAACGCCGCAACCGCCGCATCAGGCGGCAGATGTACGTATTCAGCACGGTCCGCTCGTCGTTTACGAGCGGTTCACTCTTCGAACCCAATCTAGAGGTTATAAGTGAAGCCGGGAAACAAAACGCGCTGCCCCTGGAATCGATTCGCGAGCCGAATCGGATGGTATCGGGTGCAGGTCTTCCTATTTGCGTCGTTCACCTGTTTGATGTCCTCCGCATATGCGCA
>JAJZNH010000604.1 GCA_021811745.1 Acidobacteriota bacterium | reverse complement strand
GCTCAACATGCAGATGCAGGTGCAGAGCAGCGCGGCGGCCAGAGAGAGAAGGCCGCCGCGCAGTATGGGCGTGCCGTATTTCATTCGAGGTTTTGTGTGCAGTTGGTGCCCCCGGCCGGGTCGTACTTGATGGTGCCGAACTGGTCGCTGCAAAAGCCGCGGTCGCCGGTCTTGCCTACGGTCTGCGGCACGGCAGTGATCGTGTAGCCCGTGATCCGATCCGTTCCACTGATCGACACCTTGGTGCAATTGCCGATCGTGAAGATATAGCCGGCCTTGTATCCAGAGGTAATGTCACCCTGCAGAATCTGCGCGGCCGTCGCTGAGGGAGCGCCCGCGCTTGGATCGCCACCCAAAGCCGACAGGTTGCAGGCATATCCGTTGGCAGGAAAGCTGGATTCGTACTGAATCTCGGCTTTGTTGATCGTCTGTACCGAGTTGATGGCCGAAGTCTCATTGGCCTTTTTCTTCAAGCTGCCGATTGTGGGAATCGCCATGAGCATCAGGATCAGAATGATGGCGATGACGATGAGCAACTCCATCAGCGTGAAGCCATTGGGTGTGGCCGCGCCGCGCCTGCCGCGGCGGGTGAGCGAGAGCGAAAACTTGTCAATCATGGATTTTGAATGCCTCGTGGAGGGGACCGGGGACTCCGGTCCATTCGTGAAAATGCTACAACGTACAGACGCGGAAGGGAAGTTAAGTGCTCGGTACCAGTTGTCAGGGGTCAGTTGTCAGTTTTCCGGTGTAGGGCGTGATTGACACTGCGGAGCAGAAGCAAAGTGTCAGATTTCCGTATCATGCATGTGATTTCCTGCCCGCCAACACACCCCATATGCCGGCACCAGCGCTGACCCCTGACCGCTGACAACCGATCACTGCGCTTTCAGCACACCAGCCGCGCCCGGCTGAGCTTGACGCCATCAAGCCGACCGAGCAGGGTCACTGCGATGCGCGCCGGATCGAAGAGCCGTTGCGCCATGGCTTGCACCTGTGAGGCGTCCACCAGATCGATGCGGGCAATCACTTCATCGACGCTAAAGAACTGGTGAAAATACATCTCCTGCCGCGCCAGATTGGCCATGCGCGAGTTCGAGCTTTCCAGTCCGAGAAGAATGTTGCCTTTGAGCTGATCCTTGGCGCGTTTCAATTCATCCGGCGGAAGCAGCGTGTCTTTGAGTTTGCGGAACTCGGCCAGAATGAGGTCAACCACTTCAAGGACCTTGCCGGCTGATGTTCCGGCGTAGACGCAGAGCGTTCCGGTGTCGCGGTAGGGGCTCAAGTCGGAGAAAATGGAATACACCATGCCCCGTTCTTCGCGAATCGTCTGAAAGAGCCGCGAGCTCATGCCGCCGCCCAGTACCGTGTTGAGAATGAGCGTGGCATAACGGTTCTGGTCCGTGATCGGCGGAGCGGGCACACCCAGGCAGATTTGCACCTGTTCGAGGGCCTTCTTATTCCGCAGAACAATACGGGCGCTGGGAAGCGGTGCCGCCAGTTCGTGCAGGGTTGCGCCACCTGCCAGATTCGAGAACTTTTTCGCCACCGCCTCTGCGAAAAGATCATGATCCAGGTTGCCGGCCGCTGAGAAGACAATGTTGCCGCCGTGAAAACGGTCGCCATGATAAGCGAAGAGCTGTCCCTGGTCGAGCCGCGCCACGGTTTCCGTGGTACCGAGGATGGGCTTGCCGAGGGGATGGCCCTTCCAGAAACTTTGCGTGAAGAGCTCATGGACGAGCACGTCGGGGTTGTCCTCGTCGATCTTGATCTCTTCGAGGATTACGCCGCGCTCGCGTTCAATGTCGGGGGTGGCGAAGACGGGATTCAACACCAGGTCCGTGAGGATGTCGAGCGCAATCGGCACGTGGTCGGAGAGCGATTTCACATTGAAGCAGATGGTCTCTTTGCCGGTGAAGGCGTCAAGGTTGCCGCCGATCGAATCCATCTCGCGGGCGATGAGTTGCGCGGAACGGGAACGGGTGCCCTTGAAGAGCATGTGCTCGACAAAGTGCGAGATGCCGTTGGTTTCGGCCGGCTCGCACCGGGAGCCGGATTTGATCCAGACGCCCATGGCCACTGAACGCAAATGCTCCATACGCTCGGTCAGTACGATCAGACCGTTTGGCAGTACCGTGCGCCGAAGGTTGCGTTCGGTGTTCAACGTCATACGCTCACTCTCAATTTTATGGCAATGCCACTTTACACGCCACAAAGGTACGGAAAGGGATTCTGGCTTATCTGACGAAAAGCTGCGAGAAATGGGGAAATGCTCTATTCTGAGCCCAGCCGTGACCGGAAATCTAAACCATCTGATGAAATTGGATGCCGTAGGCGCCACTCCAGTGGGCCGGAAGCCACTCTTTGGGTTGGATGCGGTAGCGCTGGCCTCCCGCATGGCGGACCTCGGCGAACCACTGTGGCGCGGCCGGCAACTGACAGAAGCGTTGTATCGTCAATGGGTTGCGGAGCTTGACCAGATTACAACCCTGCCTCTGGCGTTGCGCGGCCGGCTGCGGATCGAGGGTTGGGAGGTGGGCCGGCCCGCGATCGAGCAGGTCTTCCGCTCAGTGGATGGTACGGAACGCTACCTGGTGCGGGGCAGCGGAACGGATGCGCGGACCTTCGAGACGGTGTGGATGCCGGAAGGGGACGGCGGAGAGACGGGTGACGGAAGCGAAGAAGAGGCGAAGCCGTGGAGCCGGGCCACGATCTGCGTCTCCAGCCAGGTGGGCTGCGCCGTCAACTGCCAGTTCTGCCTCACGGCCCGGCTCGGCTTCCAGCGCAACCTCAGCGCGGGCGAGATCGCCGGGCAGGTGGTCGCGGTCCTGGATCGCCATGGCGTGGAGGTGGGTCGTGACCGCGTGAACCTGGTCTTTATGGGGATGGGCGAGCCGTTCCTGAACTACGACAATTTCATGGCGGCGGTGCGGCTGCTGGTGGAGGAGGTTGGGCTCAGCCCGTTGCGGATGACGGTGTCCACCTCGGGAATCGTGCCGGGCATTGAGCGCTTTGCCCAGGAACCGCCAGAGTTGAGGCCCAAACTGGCCATCAGCCTGAATGCACCCAGCGACGAAGTGCGCGGCGAGGTGATGCCGATCAACCGCAAGTGGCCGATCGCGGCGGTGGTGGATGCGGTGCGGCAGGTAAAGCTGCGGCCGCGCGAGCGCATCACCTTCGAGTACGTGCTGCTGGGTGGCGTCACTGACCGGCCCGAACACGCCGCCGAGGTGGCCCAGCTGGTGCAGCGCACGGGGCTGCCCGCCAAGGTGAACCTGATTGCGTGGAATCCAGGCCCGGAGTTGCCTTACACAACTCCAAAACCGGAGACGGCGGAGCAGTTTCGCGCGGCGCTGGCGGCGCGGGGGATTCCGGCCTATGTGCGCAAACCGCGCGGGCGCGACATTTACGCGGCCTGCGGGCAACTCAAGCGCACGGTGGAAGCCTGACAAACAAGCGCGACGGCCATCCAGCGCTTGCTGCCGTGGTCTGTGCTCACATGGCGGCAGGGAGCAGCGTGGATGAAGGTCTTTTGATCTGCTACTTCCGCGTGTAGCGCTACTTCTCCTCGATGGGTTTGACGCTGCCGCAATCCGGTCCTTTGTAGACGGAGGTGCTTTCGACGGTCCACTCGAACGGCTTCGATGCGGGGCCCATCTGCATGGCGCCTGTAAAGTGCACCTTGGCCGCTGAGTGCGCGCCATCGGTCCATGATGCTTCCACAGTGCCTTTGCCTTCCATCGGTCCTGAGCAGACCATCTCCGCGGTCATGCCATTCGCTTTCTTCACGACGTTCGTCATCTTGCAGTTGCCGTGCGCCTGCGGCGGCACGGTGCCATATTTGTCGATCTCTGCCTGCGTGACGCAGACCTGCATGGTATGGGGACCGCCTCCCATTTGCGCCATGCCCGCCGGGAACGGAGACTGCTGCCACGTCATCGTTGAGGTTACTTCCCAGAGCCCGGGTTTGCGGGTCTGCGCCCAGGCGAGCAGGCCAAGAACCAGAACAGACACACTCACTGCGAGCACATTGCGACGGACGCGCATTGGATTCCTCCTCGTTCTGCCAGCGATGATTGGCGTGTTCCCTACTCTACCCATTTCCGATGCGGGAGGGAAGCGGAATTTTTGGGATGACCGTTGCGCTTCAGTCCTGCCTGCGAGCGGCCGACAGCCCCATCGCCAGCAGTGCGCCTGTGACGCGGCCGGCGGCGTGGCGGACGACGTTTCCCTCGCTGGCAAAGTCGCCGGCGATGACGCGGACGCCAAGCGCCTGGATGCGGTCAATGTCCGCAACAATGGGCGATGCGCCTTCGGCCGCGTAGCGGTCCAGCGTCTCTTGCGAAAAGGGCGCGGTATTGACCAGGGCGCAATCGAAGATCGGTTCGCGAGTGTGCTCGTAGATGCGCTCGATGTGCTCGGAGGCGGTGAGGCCCAGGCTTTCGTTGGCCTGAGTCATCAGGTTGCAGACGAAGACGCGCAGGCCGCGGGCGTTGGCCAGCGCGGTGGAAATGTCCTGTACCAGAAGGTTGGTGATGAGCGAGGTGTACAGCGAGCCCGGCCCCACCGTGATGAGATTGGCATGTTCGATAGCTTCCAGCGTCTCCGGCAGCGGCGCCGGGTCGGGAGGATCAAGCATCAATTCGACGATGCGGCGCCGGCTGGCGGTAATGTTGGTTTCGCCGCGGACCAGGGAGCCGTCATCCATCCGGGCTACCAGGGTGGCGTTGGCCGTGGTGACAGGATAGATGCGTCCGCGGGTGGCGAGAATTTTGGAGGAAAGCTCGATTGCCAGGGCAAAGTCGCCGGTAATCTCAGTGAGCGCCGCGACGAAGAGATTGCCGAAGTTGTGACCTTGCAGGGACTGGCCGGCGCGGAAGCGGTGGCTGAAGAGCTGGGCCAGAAGGTCCTCTTCTTCGCTGAGCGCCACCATGCAGTTGCGCAGGTCGCCGGGGGGCAGCATGTTGAAGTCCTTGCGCAGGCGTCCAGAGGATCCGCCGTCGTCGGTTACGGTGACGACCGCGGCGAGGTCGGAGATGGTCCCCGGCAGGGGTGGGGTTTGTCCCGGAGCGGCCACATGACGGCGCAGCCCACGGAGCAATGTCGAGAGCCCGGTGCCGCCCCCGATGGCCAGCACGCGCAAAGGCCGGATCGCACCCGTAGGTTCCGTGCCGTTGGCCGGTTGCGGTATGGACCCATCGTTCGCTGGAGGCGCAGTATTTTGTGGATGCCTCACGGAATCTCAGGATACAGCAATTCCGTGAAACGGGGATCATCGACCATGCTCTGAAAGTCGTTATCCGCCCGGGCCTGGAGGCGGTTCTTGGGATTCAGCTCGATGGCGCGCGCAAGATTCGCGAGGCAATCCTGAACACGGCCTGTAATCGCGTCCAGCAGGGCGAGCCCGTAAAACGCATAGTCCGTGTCGGGATAGTTTGCCAGGATCTGCCTGAACTGCTCGCGGGCGTCCTCGTAGTAGCCGGTGTTCAACTGCGAAACCGCATAGTCGTAGTGTTCCTCCGGAGTGAGGAAGGTCAAGGCCGGTTTTTCCAGTTGCCGCTGGCAGGTGGTGATGTAGATCTGGCAGCGGTCGAGAAGCGCGGCGGGCGCTCCAGGAAGCACCTTTTGAAAAGCCGTGAGCGCCTTTTCGTATTTGCCTTGCTGCAACAGTTGGACGGCGGCCTGATAGTGCTGAAAAGCCGGACCCGTATTCGCAACAGCGGAGCCACCGGATTTGGGGGCCGACGAGGGAGAGTTCTTTTTGCGGCTGTGTGCCGTGGAGCGGGCGTCTTGCGTCATGAGTTTATCCGGAGCCCTCCCAACCCGTACGATAAATCACCCGGCTTCTGTTCGGCCGGGATCGTCCACAAGGGAGAAAGCTCCTTAGGCCATCTTTTATACGCAGAACCCCGCATTCCGTCAATGGGCTGTCTTTCGGAGACCGATTCAGTGGCCTTCGACGGCACCCTTTTTACGGTAGATGGCGGGGTTCAGGGATGGATCGTTGTACATTTTCAACTGGCGGTAAAGCTTGAAACGCCGCGTTCCCCCCAGAGTCTCGCGCCACAAGGCGTCGAGGCAGCCAGCCAGGTCGGCCCGCTGTTCCTGAAGAATGGCGAGGCGCTCGCGGTTCCGGCTGGCGTGGTCCGGAGGAGCGCCGTTGCGCACGGCTTCTTCTTCCGTGTGATAGATCTTGAGCGAAAGGATGGAAAGCCGGTCGATGATCAGGCCGGGCGACTCGGAGTTGAGCGGAGCCGCCGGGTTGGGCAGGCCGCGCTCTTCGAGCCAGGTGATCAGTGCCCGGTCGAGCTGCTCGGTCAGGTCGTTGCGCAGTTGATTGGCCGTGTCGATGCGGCGCTTGACGGCGGCCAGTTCCGCGTCTGTGGCGCCGGGCGCCCGAGCTTCGTCTTCAATGTGCCACAAATCAAAATTGGCGCGGTGGTGGAGTGCTAGCATGCGCAGCCATCCGGCTGGCTTTGAGTCTGCTGCATTGTCGACATCTGAAGGGGATGCATCCTCGCGTGGAGTCTCCGCCTGCTGATGCCAGGCACGGGTCCGCTGGTCGTGCATTGCGACGATGGCTGGAGCTGAAAGCATTCTGAACAAATCCATCCTGGCGCGGAGTGGAGGGCTGCCGCGCAGCGTCTATGGTAGAACCATCCTCGCCCCGTCAACAAACGCCGGATGGTTTTTCCCGATTCAGAATACCGGCAGGTGTGATG
>JAJZNH010000296.1 GCA_021811745.1 Acidobacteriota bacterium | reverse complement strand
CAGCAAGGAGATCAAAATGTTGCTGTTGGGCTGCTTGATGGAGAACTTGACCTTGCCCGCCAACAGAGCCTTCTCAAGATCCTCGTAGTTGGACGGGATCATGGTGTGAAATTCGTCTTTGGGCGAGGTCTTGAGGTGGCCACGCAGCTCGTCGCCCTGAATCACGGCATCCTGGACCTGCCCGTTCTGCACCTTGGCAAAGAGATCGGAATAAGGAATTTCCGTTTCCTTGCCCATGTTCGCGCTTCTCTGCACCACCCCCCAGAGAAGCATGAGGCAGATCAGAATAAAGACCCAGAACAGGATGGTTTTAACGCTTGAACTCACCAGAACTCCTCTTTGCGGCAGGGAAATAACCTGATGTGGACGCCCCTCACCGCGCAATACCGCTCACTTCTTTAGACGCCGCCAATTCACCTACAGTTCCAGAAAGTACTCGGCATCTTGGCGGCCATCCCCGCCCCCCTTGCCGCGTGGGCGAGCGGTAGCTTCGATTGTACTCGAATGCCGCTCAAGTTGCAGCAAAATCAAGGCTGAACGCGCGCCCGGACTTTTACCCAACCCGGAATGGCCCATCCCGGATTGGGGCGGCTTGTTCACCCTCCAATGGAGATGCGGCCACGGCAACGCCCGCCTCGGGCTGCAGCTCCACCCCCTTCATCCATACCAAGCGGCCGCCCATTTCAAGGACCGGCCAAAGTGCCCGGCTGCTTCCCGTAACTCTCAGCTGTTCCAGCACTTCTTTGACTTTGCGCTCGCTGCCGGAGTGGCGCAGCCTGACGCGGTCGCCGGGGTTCCAGTTGCGCAGCGTAGCGGTGCGTGCAGCCGCGGGCGAGCCGCCTTGGGGCGCAAGGGGCAGCCCGGGAGCATCGATACGCAAGCGAAGGCCGAAGGCGGGAGCCAGAATTTCCCCGGGGATTTCTACGGTGTAGGTGGGGGCCGGGAGGGGGGAAGGACCGGAGGTTCCGGCTTCGGACGCCTGAGCCTCAACCGTAAGGTGCAACTCGCGGTGGGTGCGTTCGGCGCAAAGCCCCCCGGCAAGGTCGCGCCTTTGGCCGGCGCGGCCGGCGAGAGCCAGCGCACGCAGCACCTCGGTGGATGGGAAGTCGAGAGCTGGACCTAGTTTCTCCGCGGCGTAACGTAGAAGCCTGCGCTGCAAGGCGGCGGGCAGCGCGGCCAGGCGCATCACGTCGATGGCCAAGGAGGGTGCCGGACCGCCTGTGGCCCGGCCGCCCCCGCGCGCCGGCCATCCCGGCAAAAGAAGCTGAGGCGCCAGGCGGGCCAGTTCCGTCTGCCACCAGGATTCCTCATCGCGAGCCAGCTCGGCCATTTGCACCAGGTGCTCGCGCAAGCGCGGGTTCCAGCCTTCGAGCAGAGGCAGCAGCTCGTGGCGGATGCGGTTACGTGAGAAAGAAAAATGGAGGTTGGAGGAGTCCTCGCGCCAGGGTTGTTCAAGAGAGCGCAGTTCAGCTTCCACTTCAGCGCGCGTGGCGGCCAGTAGCGGGCGCAAAATACGGCCCTCCGGGAACTCAAGGACCGGATGAATGCCCGCCAGCCCTTCCGTCCAGGCGCCGCGCAGGAATTTGGCAAGCACGGTCTCGGCCTGGTCATCCAGGGTGTGCGCCGTGGCTACTGCGTCGATTTCGCCCGCGGCCATCAATTGCCGGAACCACGCGTAGCGCAGTCGCCGCGCCGCCTCCTCGATGGTCTCTGCAGGCTTGCCCGATCTCTCGTTTGCACGCGCCTCGCTGGCCGTATCAACGTGCGCTTCATGAAAGGGCAGATCCAGCTTGGCTGCCAGCTCGCGGCAGAAATTGAGATCGACATCGGCTTCTTGACCGCGCAGGCCGTGATGCAGGTGGGCGGCGTGGAGGACGATTCCGAGCTCTCTTCTCCGTGCGGCCAGGACGCGCAGCAGAGCCACGGAATCCGCGCCCCCCGAAAGGCCGATAGCCAGCCGCAGGCCGGGCTTTAGCATTGCGGTGTCGAGCCCGAGCGGAGGCACAAGCGTCGCCGCCGGGCCAGGTGTGCGTTTTGGAGATGGCGTTCGGGGCACGCAAGAATGATAAGCTCGCGGCGCATGGGCAGAGTAGCTGGATGAAATGCAGCGGTCTGCTGCCCACAGCGCAAGCGCGCCGCGGTCTTCCCAATAAACCCGATGAGTTCCCGCTCGAAGCTGGAGGATTATAGCTGGAGCGAGGGAGGGAGTGCTTTGGGATGCCCTGGGCGTTGTATACTCCAGCCCGTATGCAGGTTTTCGCGATTCTGCCCGCCGCAGGGCTGGGCACCCGGATGGCCGGACCACAACCAAAGCAGTTTTTGGCCCTGGACGGAGTCCCGATTCTCATTCATTCACTGCGCGCCTTTGCCGCGGTGAAGCGGGTGACCGCAATCTACGTCGCCGTGCGCAAACCGGAGATGGAGCGCGTGGAGGCGCAAATTGATGAGTACGGCTTTTCAGGACGCGCACACGTGGTGGAGGGCGGAGAAAAGCGGCAGGAATCGGTGGCCAACGCGCTGGCCAGCCTGCCGGCTGAGGCGGACGACATCGTGCTCGTGCATGACGCGGTGCGGCCGCTGATCGACGCTGCTACCATCGAGCGCACCATCGACGCGGTCGTTGCTCATGGAGCGGCCATTGTGGGCCTCCCGGCGGTGGATACCATCAAGCAGGTGGAGCGGACGGCGCACGGAGCGGTGATCACGGCCACGATCCCCCGCGAGTTCGTGGTGCAGGCGCAGACGCCACAGGGATTTCGGTACGGGCTGCTCAAGAACGCCTTTGCCGAGGCTATCGCAGACGGCTTTGTGGGCACCGACGAAGCCTCGGTAGTGGAGCGCGCGGGGTATTCCGTAGCCGTCGTGCCCGGTTCTCAGGTTAATCTGAAGATTACTCAGGCCAGCGATTTGGCGTTGGCCGAGTTCTACCTGCAGCAGCGCGGGCACTGATTCTGGCCCGGCGGCGGCTGGGGTATGGCCATCAGCTTTTCTTGTGACGGCACGGAGAGCCACTCGAATCATGGATATACGGATCGGATTCGGCTACGACTCGCACGCCTTCGAGCCGGGGGTTCCGCTGCATTTGGGCGGCCTGAAGATGGACCATCCCGAGGGATTGGCCGGGCACTCTGACGGCGATGTGCTGCTCCATGCCGTCACCGACGCGCTGCTGGGCGCGGTGGCCGCCGGCGACATCGGCAGTTTTTTCCCTCCCGGCGATCCACGCTGGAAGGGCGCCGACTCGGCCATCTTCCTGAATCTGGCCATGGAGGAGCTGCAAAACGCCGGCTACCGCATCGCCAATGTTGACGTCACACTGATCCTCAAAGCACCCAAGATCTCCCCTATTGCCCCCGAGATGCGGGCGCGCGTGGCAGACCTTCTCAACGTCGAGATTGGCCAGATAAGCATCAAGGCTAAAACGCCCGAGGGGCTGGGTCTGGACCACGTAGCTCAGTGCCACGCCGTGGCGCTGGTGGAGCGGGTGCCCGAGCCCGACGAACTGATGAGCATGAGCGCAGTGATCGAGAGCCAGCGCCAACTGGAAGACGTGGTGGAGGATCTGCTCAGCTCAGTGCACGGAGTGCCCAAGAAGCGAGGCGTCCCAGTCTACGACACTGAGGACATCACATAGGCGAAGGCCGGCTCCAAAGCCCTTTCCCGAGTGCGTGCCAGCTGCCCGCCGGATTGCCAGGTCGGGACCGAGGAAACTGCTGGATGAGAGCGGCACTTCGATTGAAGGAGCGTGGAACGCTATCCCGGCGTGGCGCTTCTCCCAAGAAAACGTCCCAGTCGACGTTCCTCAATGCTCTATAGGAATCGGAGAACTGCCGTAAAGTCAGGCTCAGGGCCGGTTACTCTTCTGCTTGCTGGCTGCCGCGCTTTTTTCTCATCCACCATACGAGAATGCCGAGCTGGACCAGGGAGATGGCGATGATGATTGCGGCCACGGAATGGCGGGCGACAAGATCGACCGCGCTGGGGCCGAGTTCAATGACCAGAATTGCAAGCGTGAACCAGCGCACCATGCGCCCGCAAAAAACCGCGAGCAGGAATCGCGGCACGGGCATTTCAAAGACGCCTGCGGCGAAGACAAAGATCTTCCAAGGCATGGGCGGAGGCAACAAGGACGGGATGAGAACAGCCAGGAACTCCTGGCGCTCGAAGCGATTGCGGATTTTCTCGATGCGCTCTCGGTTGAAGCGCTGCAGGAGGAAGAGCTCCCCGCCGGCGCGGCCGATCCAATAAGGGACGAGGCCGCCCAACGCCGAACCCGCTGCGGCCAGAACCACAAATATCCAAAAGTGGCTTCTATCGTTCCAAAACCAGAGAGCGAGGAAGGCGTCGATGGGAACGGGGATTGAAGAAGAGTCGAAGATGGCGACGACGAATGCGCCCCAAATCCCCATCTTGGCAAGAGCAGGTAGCAGAACAAACTTCCATTTGGCTGCCAAGTGCGCAAAAAACGACTTCAAACCCCTACCCCTTCCGGCTGGAAAACCGTCCTTAGGTCAGATACCATTGTACGGGCCGGAGAATGCGTTCGAGGGTCACCAGAGATGAGACAATTGGAGAGTAAGGTTCGGAGCCGCAGCCGAGTCTAAATCTGTGTTCCGAGATGCTCCTAGGCAGCAGATGCCCACCAGTCAAGCACCAGCCAATGTGAACGAGTCCACGGGACCGGTCGAGGTGAGCCAGGACGCAGACCGCCGCGAAGAGGAGACCACCGCTTCGGGCGAGACGCCAGCCGCTGAGCCGCGCGGGGGTGGTTCGCGCGTGATGAGCAGTTCGCGGTGGGCGGACTACGACTCATACGAACTGCTCCAGATGATCAGCGATCTCGAGGACGAGCGCCGCTGGTCGCGTCTGCGGGAGAGCATCTGGCTAGCTCTGCTTCTTCACATCGCGCTGATCTCGGCCATCACCTGGATACCCAGGTATGTACTCAAAGTTCCAAAGGTGATCAGCCCCTTCGACGTCCTCAAGCAGCGGCAGGATCTCACTTATCTCAATCTGCCCCCCGACTTGCTGCGCCAGCAACACAGAGCGCCACCCAAGCCTTTGATCAAGCCGCCTGACAGCAAAGCACTGGAGGAGTTAAACCGGGAAGCGCCGCCGGTGGCCGTGCCGCCTCCGCCGCCGAAGCCCGAGCCAAAGCAGGTCAAGCCCGCGCCAACTCCGCCTATTCCACCCAGCACCCGGTCACAATCGCCGATTGAGGCGCCACGGCCAGCAGCCGTCCCGGCACGGCCGAACTTTGCCTTGAATTCTGAGAACCCGGCTGAACAGTTGCGTCGAGACATGGAAAACGCCATGCGGCACCGCGGCCAGGGATCCTACAACAGCCCCAGATTCAACGGACTGCCGATGCACCCTGGCGCCGGTACTGGCGGCGTCAACATCCTGTCGGACACCGAGGGAGTCGACTTTAGTTCCTGGCTGGCGCGCTGGCACTACGAGACCGAGCGCACATGGGATCCCCTGATTCCGGACGAGGTGAATCCGCCCATCGACAAGTCGGGGATCGTAGTTATCCGTTTCAAAGTACTCCCCGACGGGCGATTAATGCCTGGCAGTGTGGAACTGGTGGGGCGCTCGGGCGATGTGGCGCTGGACCGGGCAGCATGGGGCGCATTGGTAGGTTCGAACTATCCGCCGCTACCGAGGGCGTTTCATGGGAAGTACCTCGAATTGCAGGCCTATTTCCTCTATAATATCCAGCCGTCGCAGTAGTGGTTGTTTAGGGCATCTCAGGATGCTGTGGAATCATTCTTCCCATTGCCGTGAGCCTGATCTCGCTTTTGAGCAAGCGGCTGATTCAAAAGCACTTGCGGATTTTAGTTGCACCCGGAAGAATTGCTGTATATGATTGATTATGCAAGCCTTCTGACGATGTCAAGCAGGTTTTTCAAGGTTGCCGTTCCGCGCGAAGCGCGATAACGACGGTTGCTGCTGCTCAAGCCCTCCATAGATCGTTCATTTCCGCACACGCGGGGTGCTGCTCGGGATTTTTCCAGGGGCGGTGATGAGGCATTCGGGCATTTGTCGGTGTGGTCGCGTGGCAATCGTTAAGTTGCTGTGATATTTCAACTTCTCCCGGTGATTCTGCGAACACTCAATCCCGCATAGGCGGTGGGCGAAACCGAGGATCCCGGCAAGTGGCGCCGGGCGAGGCGATTTGATGAGCCTCCGGCGCTCAGATTTCGGTACTTATGCAACACGGTATCATTGGGAAAGAAGGCGTGAGCGCAAGCCTGACGGAGAAAGCATGGCGAATGGGCCAAGACGGCTCGACTTTTCCCTCTTTTTGAGGCGGAAACCGTTGGACCTGGTGCTATTGACCGGATTGACGGCGATGGCCTTTGTGGCAGTGGAGGGAATGTCACGCATCTATGACGGGCAGCAGACATCGCTGGCGGAGCGATGGTCGGCGCGAGGGAACGCAGACTTGAAGGCGCACAATTTTCGCGCTGCGGTGGTAGACTTCCGGACCTCTCTGCTCTACGCCCGCGACAATGGCGTCTACCAGCTCGATTTGGCCGAAGCTCTGCTGGGCATGAAGCGGACCGACGAGGCATACAACTACCTCATCAACCTCTGGGACCGTGAACCGGAGAACGGATTGGTTAACCTGGAGTTGGCCCGCATCTCCGCGCAAAGAAAGGACAGGGACCGCGCCCTAAGGTTCTACCACGATGCGATCTATGCCACGTGGCCCG
>JAJZNH010000822.1 GCA_021811745.1 Acidobacteriota bacterium | reverse complement strand
CATCGAAGAGACCCTCGAGACCCTACACGACGTCGTAAAGGCCGGCAAGGTCCGATACATCGGCGCCTCCTCGATGTATGCCTGGCAGCTCGCCAAGGCCCTCTATCTCGCCGATCTCCACGGCTGGACCCGCTTCGTCTCCATGCAGAACCACTACAACCTTCTCTACCGCGAGGAGGAACGCGAGATGATTGGGCTCTGCGGCGCCGAGGATATCGCCGTCCTTCCCTGGAGCCCGCTGGCCCGGGGCCGGCTCACCCGTGCCTGGCACGGCGAAAAGACCAGCCGCTTCGAGCTGGACGTGTACGCCAAGTCCTTGTATTCTCGGACGGAGGAAGCCGACCACAAGGTCGTCGACCGCCTGGGCCAGGTGGCTGAAAAGCGCGGCCTGCCCCGCGCTCAAGTCGCGCTCGGATGGCTGCTCTCCAAACCCGGCGTCACCGCGCCCATTGTCGGCGCCACCAAGCCCCATCACCTTCAGGACGCCGTCGCGGCTCTTAGCCTGAAGCTCTCTCTCGAGGAAATCGCCTCGCTTGAAGAGCTTTACGTCCCCCATCCGGTGCTCGGCTTCAGTTGAGGCCTGTAAACGCGACCGGGACGGCGGCGACGGGAGCCAATTTTCCAGGATCCAGGAGCGAGGAGTAACACGTGCCGAGGCCCCGGGGCGCCCGAGCTTTGTGCATTGGGGGTGGATACCCGGTATCTGCTGGCAACGAGGACGACGAGATCGGAAAATCGGCCCCGTCCCTTCGGGTTGCGAGCGACGATCCGGCCATACTTCGGTGCTGTCCCAGACGGTGGGCCCACGACAGCCTTCGTCCTCCGACTCGCCTGGCCAGATTTTTGCCCACAACGCCAACCACCTGAATCTTGTTGATGGGCCCTCGTTTGCGCGATATGAATCCCGCTTTTATCCCGAGCTTGATCGACCTCTGCAACGGCGGGCGAACGCGTCAAAGGACCTGCGGCGGCCTTTTCCGGCGAGGATGCAGAGGCGTGCGAGGCGCTCCCTCAAGCAAGCTCTGCCTGGGCGGGACAGTGGAAATGACGATCTGTGGATGAACGTTTTACAGGGAGCCAGCCGTCGCCGCGCCAGCCCGCGCCGCCGTGTGCGGCAGCTTGGCCAGGGCGTCAATGACAATGCCCGGCGTAAGCACCTGCGGCAACAGTTGCGGCGTACTCTGCCCCGGTGTGTAAAGCGCGTACACCGGCACGCCATCCCGGCCCAACGCCGCCAGCGCCTTTGTGATGGCGGCATCCTGCCGCGTCCAGTCGGCCTTGAGCAGCGCCACGTTGGCGCTGTGAAATGCCCGCATCACCTCTGCCCGGCTCAAGGCCACGCGCTCGTTCACCTGGCAGCTCAGGCACCAGCTAGCCGTAAAGTCCACAAACACCGGCCGTCCCTGGGTCAGGGATTGGCTGACCGCCTGCGGCGACCATGGCTGCCACACGTTGGCTACGGCAGGCCCTCCCGCAGAAGCCGTGGCCTGGCTGGTAGCTGTCGTGCCCTGGCCCGCAACGCGCTGCCCCGCCACGGCCAGCCCTATCACCGCCAGCAGAACCGCCACTGCCGCTCCCGTGGCCCAGCGCCGCGCCGGCCAGCGGCCCAGGAACCACCCTGCGACGGCCACGAGCAGCAGGCTCGAGAGAAGCACCAGCAGCGTGTTTGCCCCATACGCCTGCGCCACCACCCAGGTAAGCCAGATGACCGTGCCGAACATGAACAGCGAAACGCCCTGCTTGAGCACGTCCATCCAGGCGCCGGGCTTGGGCAGCCAGCGCGTCCATGCCGGCTGCAGAGTAAGCGCCACGTAAGGCGAGGCCAGTCCCAGCGCCAACGCGGTGAAGACGGCAAAGGTGATGAAGATAGGCTGCGCCAGCGCGTACGCAATGGCCGCCGCCATAAACGGCGCGGTGCAGGGTGTGGCCACCACCACAGCCAGCACTCCGGTAAAGAAGCTGCCCGCGTAGCCCTGTCTCGCGGCTAGCGAACCGCCGGCGCTGGTCAGCGACAAACCAATCTCAAACTGCCCGGCCAGCGAAAGGCCGAGAAAGAAGAACAGCCCGTCCAAAAGAAACAGGAAGACCGGCGACTGGAACTGGAATCCCCAACCCAGCGTGGCCCCGGCCGCGCGCAGCCCCAGCAATGCAGCCACCAGCGCCCAAAACGAAACCACAATCCCCGCCGTATACACGAATCCATGCGCCCGCAGCTTATGCCGTTCCTCGGCGCCGGAGTTGACCAGCGCCAGGCCCTTCAAGAACAGCACCGGGAAGACGCAAGGCATCTTGTTCAGCAGCAGGCCGCCCAGAAATGCCAGGCCCACGATGCTCAGGAAACCTCCCAATGGGGATGCAGGCGAAGATGCGGGCACAGCAGCGGTCCCGGCGCTCGATGGACGTTCGTTGCCCACGCTCCCGAACGACGAAACGCTCCCCGCTGGCAGTGCAGCCACCTTTCCGGGCATTGCCGCAATCTGGTAGTTTCTGCCGCCCGAAAGCTCCAGAACTCCATTCAAATGAGCAGGATTTCCGGAAATATTCAGGTCTTTCTTCAGGGTCAGGACCAACCCCTGGGCCGTCGGCTCAATCAATTGAGGCGCCGGATTGTCCACGACCGACTGGTCGCTTGGAAAAAACGCTGCCTCTGTCTCCCTCCGCCCTGTGTGGACGGCCAGCCGGAAGCCGACAGGAGTTGTCTGGAATACGGCCTTGTCGCCGGCTGGCAGCGGCTTGGGAGTCTGGCTCAGAAAGCGCTGGAATAGCGGCGGTGTGGCAGCCGTCGGCGGCGCGGCCCCGGGCACCACGTTGCGCGTAATCTGAAGTTCCGCTTTGCCAGGAATGCAGACCGAGCTGCAAACCAGCCAGTTCACCTGGGCGTCGAGCACCGCGGGGCCGGCCTGGGCGCCCGGAGCCACATGCAGCTTGAAGGGAAACATCACGTCGTCCGGATAGCCGTAGTCCATCAGCGGCCCCACCGGCAACCGTTGCGGCGCAGGAAACTCCAGTGGCCCGGCGGTAACGCCCTTGGGCAGCGTCCAGTGAATTGTCGGCGGCTCGCCCGCGTCGCCCGCATTCTCCCAGTACACATGCCAGCCCGGATCGAGCTTGAAGTAGAGCCCCGCCAGATTCCCCTGCGCGTCGCTGTAGAGACTGCTGCCCGGAACCATCAGATCCACGCGCAGGTGCGCCGCGCTGGCGGAACTCGAAGCGCCGAAAGCCGGCATCCCAAAAGCCAGCCCGCAGGCCAGCATAACGATGGTTCGCAAACGATACACGACGGCTACACCCCAATCCCGGACCTGATCTTATCTTTGGACTCAGTGTACCGGACCGGGGTCGCAGAATCCTTACAACATGTTTTAAGGATGGGTTTTGAAAGGGCACGGATTCATCCGTGCCGCAAATGCCGCAAGACCAATAAAGGCTTTAGCCGCTGAGAGAGGGATTTTTCCTCTACTGCACGGCCATTTTGAAGCATGTTCCGGAGATCATTGGCTGGAACGCGGCCCCAACCGCGCCGCGTGCTCGCGGAAGATGCAGTCGTTCTGGATGCACTTCACGCCGGCGGCGCGGGCGCGGCCCACGGCCTCGTCGTGAACGATCTCGTCCTGCAGCCAGAGGTAGGGAATGCCGAGCCGGATCACATCGTCCACAATGGCGGGGACAAACTCCGGAGCGCGAAACACATCCACGAGATCGATTCCCTTCCCACTCTGCTCGCGCGCGGCGGCCTGCGCAGCGTCGAGGTCGGGGTAGCAAGTCATGCCCAGTACTTCCTTGAGAACCGGGTTTACCGGCAGCACGTGATAGCCGTTCGCCGCCAGGTATTTGCCGATATTAAAGCTGGCGCGATGCGGTTTATCGCTCATGCCCACTACGGCAATGGTCTTCGCCGTGCGCAACATCTCGTCGATGAGGTCGTTCAAGTTGATTGATTCAGTCATGGGAGTTTTTGGCCGTTGGCTTTTAGCCTTTAGCTTGTTGCTTGTCGCGGGAACGATGGATCTTCCGGCAACTGACTAACTAGCTATTCCGTTTACACTTCCAAATCGTCCTCTCCGCCCGTCGCCACCGCCGTTCCCCGCCGCTTGGCCAGCAGATAACCACGCAAAAACGGCTGCAGATAGCCGTCCAGCACCTTGTCCACGTCGCCCACTTCCACCTTGGTGCGATGGTCCTTGGCCATGCGGTAGGGCTGCAAAACATACGACCGGATCTGCGAGCCGAAGTTGATGTCCAGCTTCGAGTCTTCGAGCTTCTTGCTCTCGGCGCGCTTCTTTTCGAGCTCGTACTCGTAGAGCCGCGAGCGCATCATCTTCATGGCCTTGTCGCGGTTCTTGTGCTGCGAGCGCTCGTTCTGGCACTGGACGACAATTCCCGTAGGCAGGTGCGTCATGCGCACCGCCGAATCCGTCGTGTTCACGTGCTGGCCGCCCTTGCCCCCGCTGCGATAGGTGTCGATACGCAGGTCTTCCTGCTTCAGGTCTACGTGAATCGACTCATCGATCTCCGGCGAAACGTAGACCGACGCGAACGACGTGTGCCGCCGCTTGGCGGCATCGAAGGGCGAGATGCGCACCAGCCGGTGCACGCCGCTCTCGCCCGCCAGCAGCCCGAAGGCGTAGTCGCCCGTGATGGTGAAGGTGGCGGACTTGATGCCCGCCTCTTCGCCGTCCTGATAGTCGTTCATCTCGGTCTTAAAGTCCTGCTGTTCGGCCCAGCGCAGGTACATGCGCACCAGCATCTCCGCCCAATCCTGACTCTCAGTACCACCCGCGCCGGGATGAATGGTGACGATGGCGTTTAGTGGGTCAGCCTCGCCCGAGAGCATGGTGCGCGCTTCCAGTTCGTCGGTAAACGCAGTCAGAGCCTTGATCTCGCGGCCCAAATCCGCCTCAACGTCCTCGCCCTCGCGAGCCAGCTCAAAGTAGGCCTCGATGTCGCCACTGCGGCGCACGAGATCCTCATCATTGGCGATGAGTTGCTCCAGCCGCTTACGCTCGCGCATCAGAGGCTGCGACGCGGCGGGATCGCTCCACAACGCCGGATCGGCAAGCTTGGTTTCGATGTCGGTGAGTTCCCTGCGCAGCCGGGCAGGGTCAAAGATACTCCCGCAGGTCGCGCACCTGGTTGCGCACGGGAGCGTATGCGAATTCTAGATCGTTCAACGCCATAATTGCCCTTGTGACCTGACTTTTGCTCTGCACCTCGGCGAGTCGGCCAACCACCGGGTCAGTGATGTTGTTCCAACTTACCCAGCGACCAGGCGAAGACGCCTATGGAAAGTATCGCACACACCCAAGCAAACACGTCGCCGTGCTCGGTGTAGAAGGTCATCTGGTCGCTGTAACCGAACTCGGCCGGCAGCGCGTTCACCTCATGCCGCGGAATGCTTTGCCGCACCCGGCCATAAGGATCGATGACCGCGGTAACGCCGTTATTGGTGTCGCGCAGCAGCCAACGGCGGTTCTCGATCGCCCGCATCCGCGCCATGTTCAGGTGCTGCCAGGGCGCGCTGGTGTCGCCGTACCAGCCATCGTCGCTGATGTTCACCAGCACCTGTGCGCCCAGCCGCGCAAACTGCCGCACCTCGTTCGCAAACACCGCCTCATAGCAGATGAAGACCCCGTAGCGATGGCCATTCAGCAGAAAAACCTCGCGTGTCTTGCCACGCGAGAACGAACCCACCTGGCCGGTCAGCTTGCGGGCAAAGAAGAGCAGATGCCGGAAAGGCACGTACTCGCCGAACGGCACCAGATGAATCTTGTCGTAGCGGCCCACCATCTCCCCGTTGGCGTTGAAGATCATGGCCGAGTTGTAGTCGTGCCAGATCCCCTCGTTTGCGGAGAAATCCGTGCCAATGCCGCCCACCACGAGCGGCGCCTGAATCGCCTGCGCAATTAAACGCATGGCCTGGCTGAAGCGCGGATCTCCCTGAATGAACGGCGCCGGCGACTCCGGCCACACCACCAGCGCCGGAGGCGGCGAACTTTCCGCGCAAGGGATCTCTCGCCTCGGCGCGCCGGTCTGCGGAATGCCGGCGATATAGTTCCCGCACGTCTCCCCCGCCAGATTCACGAACTGGGCGATATGCCGGCCCCACGCCGCTCCGATCCAAGGGCTGTTTCTACCTACATTCAGATCGGGCTGAATCAGAACCGCAGTCGCCGAAGATGGGGGCTTGGGCGGCGGAATCGTCATCCCGCCTTCCCCCACCATCAGGAGAACAGCTCCGGAGATGCCCCAGAGGCGCCGGTTCGCAGACCATTTGCGGGGACAACGCTCCAACAGGAACCCGCCGGCGATGAGCGCATTCACGGCCACAAGGACAAAGCTGATGCCGTAGACGCCGGTCCAGGGCGCAAGCTGGTTCACCAGCGTATTGTCCACCTGGGAGTAGCCCAGCTGGTCCCACGGAACGCTCGTGATGCGGGCGGCAGCCAATTCGAGCGCAGCCCACAGAAAAGGCGCGAACGCCAGCGCCAGGCGCGTCGAACCCGTGGCCTTGCGCACCAGTTGGATGCCCAATCCAAAGAACCCCCAGTAGAGCCCTAAGACCAGACTGAATCCCATGAGCAGCAACGTCGGCGCCATCGGCGGCATGTCTCCATAGCGCTCCATCGTGTTGCGCACCCAGTAGCAGTTACCCATGTACCAGAGAAAGCCGCTTAGATAGGAGAGCAGAAAAGATCTGCGTAGCGCATGGCGCTGGCCGGAGAC
>JAJZNH010000906.1 GCA_021811745.1 Acidobacteriota bacterium | reverse complement strand
CCTGCGCGGAAAGCAGAATGACGCGCGTGCCGGATTGGTCGACACGCGCCTCATCCATGGCGCGATCCTCCGCGCTCATCGTGGGAGATAATGCCGCCCGCTCTGCCCGCGGTGCGATCCCCAAGCCAGCCAGCGACTCGGCCAGCGGTTCCGGCTTAAGCACCATGCCCTCGCCGCCGCCAAAAGGCCGGTCGTCCACGGTGCGGTGACGGTCGTGGGTAAACTTGCGGAGGTCGTGGATACCGATCGCCACCCGCTCCTCGGCCAGCGCTCGGCGGATGATGCCGTGTTCGAAGATGCCCGAGAAGAAGCCGGGAAAGATGGTGACGATCTCAAAGCGCATGAGTACCTCTCCATTTGAATTCTGCGCAATTTGCGCAGAATATTTTCTGTGGTATATGCAAAGGCCAATATCCATGCACCTTCTGGGTCATTTTGACGAAGGCTCCGACTTCCAGTTCTTGGACGCCGTTTTGGTTCCGGCTACGCCGGGTTAGGATGATGATAAAGGCGCGCCACAGTTCCGGGTTTGTACCTGCGCGTCGGCCAACCCGGATGGCCGGAATGAAGGCGTGCCGAAGCCCCTGTCGTTTTGAACCCCGCACCTGCGTACGAACGTTTAGGATGGCATCCATGAACACCTTTCGCCCGCGGCAGATTGCAGTTCTCGCGCTGGCCTGCATTACAGGCGCCCTGGCGCACGCGCAGGCCCCCGCCGCTGACCGGGCCGCCGCCTCCGATGCGCTGCTTGCGGGTTTTGAGAATCCGCCCAATGGCGCTCGTCCGCGCGTTTGGTGGCACTGGATGAACGGCAACATCAGCGAGCAGGGGATCAAGCTCGACCTGGACTGGATGCATCGCGTGGGCGTGGGGGGCGTCACCATCTTTGAAGGCGCCATCAACACGCCACAGGTGGTGCCGCACCGGCTCATCTATATGACGCCGGAATGGAAGCACGCCTTCACCTACGCCGTGAAGACCGCCCAAAGCATGGGCATGGAAGTGGCCATCGCCAGTTCGCCGGGCTGGAGCGAGACCGGGGGACCATGGGTTCCCGCCGCACAGGGCATGAAGAAAATGGTGTGGAGCGCAACCCGCGTGACGGGCGGCCAGCCCTTCACCGGCGTGCTCCCGCATCCGCCGGAGGTAGACGGAACCTTTCAGAATTTTGTCGTCCCAGGCCGCCGCAGTCCCGATGGGAAGGTCGTCACACCGCCGCGGTATTATGCCGATGCCGCCGTGGTTGCTTACAAGATTCCCGAGGGCGACGAGAGTCAGGCCGAACTGAATCCTCAAGTGACCTCGAGCGGAGGCACGGTGAACGCGCCCGCCCTCGCCGATGGCGATGTGAACACGGTTGCGCTCGATCTTCCAGCCCAAGCGCCGGCCGGCGCGTCATGGGTCCAGTTCGACTACGGGCATCCGCAGACCATCCAGGCGGTCACGCTCGCCACCTTAGGCAACCTCTCGAGTATCTTTGCCCACGGCAGCACCGCCATCCCGCCACGGCTCGAAGCCAGCGACGACGGACAGGCGTTTCGCAGGATCGCCGACATCCCGCCCAGCAGCATCGTGCAGCGCACCGTGGCCTTCAACGCCGTGACCGCGCGTTACTTCCGTGTTCTGTTCGAGACCGCGGCGGACGCAAAGCAGGTGGCCGATCATCGCATCACCGAGCTGGTGCTTTCCAGTGGCGCGCGCGTCAACGAGTTTGAGAAACGCGCGGGGTTCGCCACGGTGCTCGATTACTACGCGATTGCCGATCCCAATGTGGCGCCGCAGTTCATCGTGCCGGTAAGCGATGTGGTCGATCTCACCGGCAGGATGCACCCGGACGGCAAGCTCGACTGGACGCCTCCCGCCGGTAACTGGATGGTGCTGCGCATCGGCGAATCGCTCACCGGGCATGAAAACGGACCCGCTCCCGCGGAAGCTACAGGCCTCGAGGTCGACAAACTGGACCGCGGTTTTGTGAAGAGTTATCTCGACGGCTATCTCAAGATGTACTCGGATACGGTGGGGCCGGCCTCGATGGGCAAGAACGGCATTTCCTTCCTGTTGACCGACAGCATCGAGGCCGGCCCGCAGAACTGGACCGACGGCATCCTGACGGAATTCCAGAAGCGGCGTGGATACGACCCCCATCCCTGGCTGCCGGCACTTACCGGTGTGGTCATCGACAGCACCGCTGACACGGATAAATTTCTCTGGGATTTCCGGCGCACGATCGCGCAGTTACTGGCGGAAAACCATTACGGCGAAATTGCGGACGAATTACATAAGCACGGGCTGAGTTACTACGGAGAGGCGCTCGAGTATCACCGTCCCATGCTGGGCGACGACATGGAAATGCGCAGCCGGGCCGATGTGCCGATGGGCGCAATGTGGACCTGGGCCGGCGCACCGGGGCCCGATGTGGACTATATTGCCGACGTGCGCGGCGCCGCATCGGTGGCGCACATTTACGGGCAAAACATTGCCGGCGCGGAGTCGATGACGTCGCGTGGACCGGCGTGGTCGTTCTCGCCGGACAGCCTCAAGAAGGTTGCCGACCTCGAGTTTGCGCTGGGCATCAACCGCTTCCAGATTCACGAGTCTACGCATCAGCCAGTGCCGGACATGGCGCCGGGGCTCACACTTGGTCCCTTTGGCCTCTGGTTCAACCGCAACCAGACCTGGGCCGGGGACGCGGCGCCGTGGATAAGTTACCTTGCCCGCTGCTCCTATCTTCTGCAACAGGGGCATTACTACGCGGATGTTGCCTACTTCTATGGACAGGAAGGGCCGCTCACCGCGGTCTTCGGCCGGCACGAACCCACGGACGCGCCCCAGGGTTACGGATACGACTATGTGAACAGCGATGTGATCCTGAACCATATGTCGGTGCGGGACGGCCGGTGGGTTACTCCGAGCGGGATGAGTTACCGCATCCTGTATCTCGGCGGGACCAGCCAGCAGACGACCCTGCCGGTCCTGCGCAAACTGCGCGATATGGTGGCGCAGGGCGGAGTGCTGGTGGGCAATCGTCCCGTGGATTCTCCCAGCCTCGCGGACGATGAGAAGGAATTCCGCCGCGTGACCGATCAACTCTGGGGAAGAATGCCTGGTAAGGCCGGGCAGCCGCATAAGTTCAATCGAGGCCGGGTTTACTTTGGCATGACGCCGAACGAGGCGTTGACCGCTCTCGGCGATGCGAAGGATTTCGAGTACACCAGCCAGCAGCCGGAGGCGACGATCATGTTTCTGCATCGGCGCCTCAACGGCGGCGATCTCTACTTCGTCGACAACCGCGGCGGCCAGGCACAGGATATAACCGCAACGTTCCGCGTGGATGGAAAGACGCCGGAGTTGTGGGATGCGGCCAGCGGTGCGGTGCGGCCGGCTTCCTACGCCATCGCGAGCGGCGGCACTGCGGTGCCGCTCCATCTTGATCCATGGGGAACGGTCTTTGTGGTTTTTCGCAAGCCAGCCGCTGGGCAGGCAGTCACGCTGCCGGCGCCGCGCGAAACTCCGTTCGCGGAGTTGGATGATGTGCTGAATCGCGACTGGATGGTGAACTTCGAGCCCAATCGCGGCGCTCCGGAGTCGGCCACTTTCGGCCGGCTTACCTCGTGGAGCGAAAATCCAGATGTCGGCGTGAAGTATTTCTCCGGAACCGCCACTTACACGAAGACAATCGATCTTCCCGCATCTGCGCTCGGGAAGGACGCGCATTTATGGCTTGACTTGGGCGATGTGAAGGATGTTGCGGAAGTTGCCGTAAATGGAAAGTATCTTGGGATTTTGTGGAAGGTGCCTTACAAGGTGGACCTGACCAGTGCCCTTCATTCAGGAAGCAATCGGATTATTGTGCAGGTTACAAATCTATGGGTGAACCGCATGATCGGGGATCAGCAGCCGTGGTCGCTTAAGAAGTACACCTTCGCTGACTTTACTCCGTATAAGGCAGATTCGCCGCTGCTGCCGTCGGGGTTGCTGGGCCCAGTGCGGATTTGGTCGGTCACTCAGCCTTGAGTTCCCAAGACTCGAGGCCGGCGAAATTGAAAGTGCGCGGCGAGACTCGGCTCTGGCAGCGGTGGTATTACGACTTCAATGTGTGGAGCGAAGAGAAGCGCATTGAGAAGCTGCGTTACATGCATCGCGATCCAATTGTGCGCGGTTTGGCGGCAATACCCGAAGATTGGCCTTGGTCGAGTTTCCGGTACTACGCGGCGGGAGCCGAGGGCGTCGTCGGGATTGAATCGCAATGCATAGGGTTTCGGCGAGCGAATCAACTGCCCGACCATCTCCGTCCCGAAAGCGACGACTGAGTTCGTGCTCTCCCATCCTTCCGCAAAAGACGCGGAAGGATGGTGCATCCCCATGGGTTATAGACTCAGCGGAACAAAACTGGGTGTGCCACCGCCATCCAGTTCCAGCGACCCGGCCCAAAGCTCTTGCCGGAAACCGCTCAGCCATAGCCGCCGCCCAATCCGCCGGTCGAGGAATCATCGAGGGTGCCGGCCTCCACACCACCCTCTGCCAGCCCCGCGGACTTTGACCCACCTTCGCCCGTTCTTCCGGCTCCACTTTCGGTGTGAGGGGTTTGAAATGGCCCGCACCGTTCCAGTTACTTTCTGCGCCAAATTACTTCCGGGTGAAAAGCCTTTTTTGCGCCTGCCGATAGTTCCCTTGACGGCAGTTGCGGGGAGGGTGAATGTGCAGCAGCCACTTCTTAAATCCGGGTGGGATACGATCTTGCTCGGCGGACCTTTGGTCGCCATGCTGCTGGTCAGGTTTTTCGGCCTGGATGAGGTCCTTTTCGCTCCTAAGCGGAGGACACAGGCGCGGGCACACATTTCCCGGACCGATCCCTGGAACCAGCCCCCGCCGTCGGATCCCGATGGGCGTCCCTGGCCCGCCCGCCGCCCCAGACGGAGACCCTGAGAAAATCCCATCTCGTCTGGACAGCGACCTGAAAAGGACCTCCTCAACATCCGCGGACGGCTGCAGTTAACCGAATGAAATCAAAGTTAGTTAGGTCCTGTTCACACTCCCTGAGTGGATGGCCCAGGGAGTGTGAACAGGACCTGATCGGTTCGACCTCGGGAAAGCGAAGACCCCCTCCCTTTGTCTTCGAAGGGGTAAAAAAAACATTGACCTGGCCCCTGGCCGGGTATAAATTTGACGTAGCCTTCCATATAGGGCTGACTACGTCGAAAGTCACGTGTGCGTTTCAGCCAATTCCCGCATCATATGTGAGCGTAGGCTCAAGCTTGGTGCCCCCGGTGTGTGTATGTAGTTGCCGGAAATGGGAATACCAGGCGTCACGAAATCTCCTGGCAATGTAGCTCCCTCATATGGACCTAGGCGTTTGGTCGGCGCGCAGTGCGTGTGCAAGCGATTTTTAGCCCGTACGTTGAGCCCGTAACGCGCGTGGAGCGTCTATATGTGGGGAGCGGGGAGTTGGGGGCAGTCCTCGATTCATCGGCTTTCCCGCCATGCACCGGCGGCGCCAAGAAGCTCCGGCCGGGCAGCGAAATTCAACGAGGAGAACAATTGCAATGCGTTCCGATCTGGTTTTTGGGGCACTCTCTCACGTGTCCAACCGCTATCAGCTCTGCCAACTGGCGAGCAAGGCGACCCGTAAGCTGCACAAGCCGAATACCCGTCTTCAGGACACCACCAACGAAGTGCTGGTTCGCTTCCACACCTCGAACCCGGGCGCCCCGATGAACGGTAATTCGTCCGCAACCCAGGCATCGCAGCAGCGCCGCGCCGCGTAAAGTTCGTGCCCTGCGGCCTATGCCGTACATCGCACCTGGTTCGCTTCACAGTTTGTTGGATTTAAAGCAGTTCTCCCTCGTGGGCGGCAGCAGCTTCGCAGCGTTTCAGTGCATTGCGGCGATGCGAGCGTAAAATCAGGCCCGCGCCGCCTGCCCGGTTCGATCCCGCCAATTTTCTGGAGCCTATTCCCCTTCTGCAACTTCCTCCAACATCCCGCCGGACGTAGGTGAACATGACCATCGCCGAACTGAAAGAAAAGAATATTACCGAACTGAGCCGCATCGCGCGCACCCTGGAAATCCCGGGAACCAGCGGCCTCCGCAAGCAGGACCTCATTTTCAAGATCCTTCAGGCCCAAAGCGAAAAAGAAGGCCACATCTTCGCCGAAGGCGTCCTTGAGATCCTGCCCGACGGCTACGGCTTCCTGCGCTCGCCCGACTATAACTACCTCCCCGGTCCCGACGATATCTACGTCTCGCCTTCGCAGATTCGCAAATTCGACCTCAAGACCGGCGACTCGATCAGCGGCAACGTCCGGCCGCCCCACGAGGGCGAAAAGTACTTCGCGCTGGTCAAGATCGAGGCCATCAACTTCGAGTCGCCCGAGGAAACCCGCAACAAGATCCTCTTCGACAACCTCACGCCGCTCTATCCGCAGGAGCGCATCAAGATGGAGACGGTGCGCGAGGGAGTCAGCGGTCGCGTGATGGATCTGCTCACCCCCGTCGGCAAGGGCCAGCGCGGCCTCATCGTCGCGCCGCCGCGCACCGGCAAAACCATGCTGCTGCAGTCCATCGCCAACTCCGTGACCACCAATCATCCCGAAGTGGTGCTCATCGTTTTGCTCATCGACGAGCGCCCCGAGGAAGTCACCGACATGCAGCGCTCGGTCAAGGGCGAAGTCATCAGCTCGACCTTCGACGAGCCCGCCGCCCGCCACGTGCAAGTGGCCGAGATGGTCATCGAGAAGG
>JAJZNH010000179.1 GCA_021811745.1 Acidobacteriota bacterium | reverse complement strand
GTTTTGGAGTTTTTTACCCTTGCCGGAATCGTTCCGGGTGGTATTTTCTTAAGAACGATGTCACTTGAGAGCAGTGTTTCCTGGGCAGATCGACTCTGGAATCGCTGCATCGCCCGGCAAGGCCGGCCCAATATGCTGAGAGTGCTTCGGCAGGCATGACGAAGCGCACAATTTGCCGGACAGAGATCGGCTAAGATGGATCATGCCGAGGAAGGATTGCAACTGCCCCGGGGGGCGCCTGCAGCGGACAACGGTTTATGCTTGAGAAGTTCCTGAATATCTTTCGGATTCCTGACCTGCGCAAGCGGGTTCTGTTCACCATGGGTATCCTGGCCGTGTACCGGCTGGGCGCGTTCATTCCCACCCCGGGCGTCAACACCAAGCAGCTCGAGTTGCTGTTCAACTCGCAGGCGGGGTCGGCGCTGGGGCTGATGGACCTGTTCGGCGGCGGCAATCTGCGGCGCATGACCATCTTCGCCCTGGGCATCATGCCCTACATCACGGCGTCCATTATTTTCCAGTTGCTTACCGTGGTCTACGAGCCCCTGGCCCGCATCCAAAAGGAAGGCGAACTGGGCCGCCGCAAGATCACGCAGTGGACGCGCTATCTGACCGTGATTCTGGGCGTGCTGCAATCCGTCGGAATTGCCGCGATTCTCACGCGCCAGGGCCTGGTTTTGAATCCGGGCATCGGTTTCATGCTGATGACCATTCTGACGCTGTCGGCGGGCACCACCTTCATCATGTGGCTGGGCGAGCAGATTACCGACCGCGGCATCGGCAACGGCATGAGCCTGCTGATCTTTGCCGGCATCGTGGCCGGCCTGCCCCGCGGCGTGGGCGACCTGGTCAACAAGGTGCAGACCGACGCCTGGGGCTCGATGACCTTTTTGGTCGCGATCGTACTGCTGGTGGGCATGGTGGCGGTGGTGGCGTTTATCGTGTACGTGGAGCGGGCGGAGCGGCGCATCCCCATCCAGAGCGCGCGGCGCATCGTGGGCCGGCGGCTGATGGGAGGCCAGTCCAGCCACCTGCCGCTCAAGGTCAACTCAGGCGGCGTGATGCCGATTATTTTCGCGAGCTCGATTCTTTCGGCGCCGCTGCTCTTCGGTTCGGTGGAATGGGTGCAGAACAGCCGTTTTCTGCAGCCCATCATGCAGGCGCTGACGCCCGGCTATCCCTGGTACGAGTTCCTGAACGTTCTGGGCATCATTTTCTTTGCATATTTTTATGTTTCGATCGTGATGCGGCCGGACGATATTGCCGATAACTTCCGCAAGTCGGGTTCGTTCATTCCCGGCATCCGGCCGGGCAAGCGGACTTCGGACTTCATCAACGATATTTTGACGCGCATTACGCTGGTGGGCGCGCTGTACCTGATCGTGGTGCAGATGGTACCAACTTTCCTGATCTCGGGCATTCGATTCGACAAAATTTGGCTGATTGGTCGGGCATTCGAAAACCTGCCGAACTGGATGATCCATGGTATGAACGTGAACTTCTACTTTGGCGGCACCTCGCTGCTCATCGTGGTGGGTGTGGCCATGGATACCGTCAACCAGATCGAATCGCAGCTGATCATGCGTCACTATGACGGCTTTTCCCCGCGTTCCGGTCGCATACGCGGAAGGAAAACCTGGTGATGTCATCGACTGCAACGAGAATGAACCCAGGCCGGGAGGCGGAAGAACGAATCGCTCCCGGCCCGATTCTTTTGTTGGGAGCGCCCGGCGTGGGGAAGGGAACCCAGGCCAAACAACTCGTGAAACTGTGGGGGATTCCGCAGATCTCCACCGGCGATCTGTTGCGCGCCAATGTGGCCAAGGGCACGCGCATCGGCAAGATTGCCAAGGAGATCATCGGCCGCGGGGAGCTGGTTTCCGACTCCATGGTGGACGACATGGTGGCGGCCCGGCTGCTGGAGCCGGATACGGCGCGCGGGTACATCCTGGACGGATTTCCGCGCACGCTGGGCCAGGCGGACTGGCTGGATGCGCGGCTGACCGCTAAGCCGGAATCGCTCCCCGTGGTTGCCGTCATGATCCGGGTGCACTATAATCAGTTATTGCGCCGGATCACTGGGCGCCGGAACTGTCCTGTCTGCCAGACCATCTACAATATCTATGTGAATCCGCCTGAAAAGGAAGGGGTTTGCAATCTGGATGGCGCGGCGCTCATACAGCGAGCCGATGACACGGAAGAGGTTTTCAAGGAGCGCTTGCGCGCCTACGAGGCCCTGACTGCGCCTGTTATCGAGCACTACCGGACCTTGGGGCGGTTTGCGGAAGTGGATGGAGACCGGCCGATCGATGCGATCGCGTCGGACATTGTGGCCACCGTGGAGCGGTTGCGGAAGACGTAATGGCAGTTGTCAGGGGTCAGGTTTCAGGGGTCCGAGCGATCCGGCGAAACATGGCTGTCGGCTCTCGACGCTGCAGACATTTTTGATCTGGAAAGGGGCGCTGGAATTCCGGCGCCGGATGCAGCGGCAGGAATCCTGATCCCTGGCCTCTGATCCCTGAACGCTGTTTTTTTATGGCCGTTGTGCTGAAGTCGTCGCAGGAGATCGAGAAAATGCGCCGTGCCGGGCAGATTGTCCGCGAGGTGCTGGAGCTGGTGCGCAGCAAGGTGAAGCCGGGCGCCACCACCTACGATCTCGAAAAGGCGGCCGAAGGGCGGCTCAAGGAACTGGGCGTGAAAGCCGCTTTCAAGGGCTATCACGGCTATCCCTGCGTGCTGTGCACCTCGGTGAACAGCGAGGTGGTGCACGGCATTCCTTCGCCCAAGCGGGTGCTGCGGCAAGGCGACATCGTGTCGGTCGATTTCGGCGCCATCGTAGACGGTTTTTATGGCGACTCCGCCATCACGGTGCCGGTGGGCGAGATCGACAACGATGCGGCGCGGCTGCTGCGGGTCACCGAGGCTTCGCTCCAGGCCGGCATCGCGGCGGTGAAGCCGGGCAACACGCTCGGCGATGTCGGCGCGGCGGTGCAGGGCGTGGTGGAGCGCGAAGGATTTTCAGTGGTGCGGGATTTCGTGGGCCACGGCATCGGGGCGCAGATGCACGAGGATCCGCAGGTGCCGAACTTCGGCCAGCGCGGCCAGGGGCTGCGGCTGAAGCCGGGCATGGTGATCGCAATCGAGCCCATGGTGAACGCCGGCAGGCCCGATGTGATGGTTCTGGACGACGGCTGGACGGCGGTGGCGAAGGACGGCAGCATGAGCGCGCACTTCGAGCACACCGTGGCGGTGACGGCAGACGGCGCAAGGATTTTGACGGAGTAAAGCAACTGGTAACCTGTAGTTCGCAGCCGATTGCGGATGGCTGCAAGCTGCAAGTTTGGATTTGAGCCGGGCAATTGCGCCCGGTGCAACCGCCGGTACAGCGAGAGCGGGCCGGCAGAAATGGACACAGTTTGTCGAAAGAAGATGCGATTGAGGTCATGGCGACGGTGATCGAAACGTTGCCCAACGCGATGTTCAAGGTCAAGCTCGAGAACAACCACGAGGTCTTGACCCACGTTTCCGGAAGAATGCGCAAGAACTTCATCCGCATTCTTCCCGGAGATCGCGTGGCTGTGGAGCTGAGCCCCTACGACCTGAATCGCGGGCGGATTGTGTACCGATACAAATAGCTCTTCGTTGTCAGCTTTCGGCTTAAGCTTCGGTAGTGGCGGACGAGCCAACGCGGCTTGCGCCGTGGGAACAAAACTGAAAGCTGACGGCTGAAAGCTGAACGCTGGTGGGAGTAGCAATGAAAGTACGGGCATCGGTCAAAAAGATTTGCGTCAAGTGCAAGGTCATTACGCGCAAGGGTGTCGTGCGGGTGATCTGCGAAAACGCAAAGCATAAGCAGCGCCAGGGATAGCAACACCTGGCTGGCAAGGGCGCGTTCCCCTCGTTTCAGGGGCGAGTTAGCCGAAGTCAAGGCTTGCGATGAACCTCGGAACGCGATCCCGTTCACCCGTGCGAACCGGCGAGAGGCCGGAAGGCACACAACCGGCAGCAGCAAAGGAATGCAAATGGCACGTATTGCTGGCGTCGATCTGCCCCGCAACAAGCAGGCCCGGATCGCGCTGACCTACATCTACGGGATCGGCAATCCGCGTGCGCTCAAGATTCTGGACAAGGCGAACGTGGACGCGTTCAAGAAGATCCAGGACCTTGGCGAGGACGAAGTGAACCGCATCCGCCAGGTGATCGAGGACCAAGGCGACGTCGAGGGCGACCTGCGCAAGGACGTCTCGATGCACATCAAGCGCCTCATCGACATCCAGAGCTATCGCGGCAGCCGGCATCGCCGGTCGCTGCCGGTGCGCGGCCAGCGCACCCACACCAATGCCCGCACTCGCAAGGGCCCGCGCAAGGGCACGATTGCCGGTAAGAAGAAAGCGACGGCAAAGACCTAATGGCAAAACAGGAATCGAAGGGCGCCGGCAAGTCCGGCAAGGGCAAGAAGTTCAAGAAGCGCGAGCGCAAGAATGTGCCGTTCGGGGTTGCGCACATTCAAGCCTCGTTCAACAACACCATCGTGACCATCACCGACCCAATGGGCAACACGCTGAGCTGGAAGAGCTCGGGCTCGCTGGGGTTCCGCGGATCGCGCAAGGGCACACCCTTCGCGGCGCAGCAGGCGGCGTCGAACGCGGCCGGCATGGCGCGCGATCACGGGGTGCGGGCAGTGGATGTGCGCGTTGCCGGTCCGGGATCGGGCCGCGAGTCGGCCATCCGCGCGCTGGCGGCCGCCGGTATCGAGGTGAAGTCGATTCGCGACGTCACGCCGGTGCCGCACAACGGCTGCCGTCCGCCGAAGAGACGCCGCGTATAAAGACAGGGATCAGCGGTCGGAGATCAGGGATCAGTTGCGGCTTTGCAAACGCCGGCTGATTCGACTGACTCCGAATCCAGATCCTGGCATCTGGTCAGAAAAGAGGCAGGAATCATCGGATTCAGTTTCGACTAGCGAGATGAAACCGATCCCTGATCCCCGATCCCTGACCCCTGAAATAACCGGGCCGGGAGGAAGTCTCCTCCGGAGATGTAAACCGGCCGTCATCCGAAATCAGGAGAGGAAATGGCACGTTATACCGGAGCAGTATGCCGCCTTTGCCGCCGCGAAGGCACCAAGTTGTTTTTGAAGGGCACCAAATGCACCTCGGACCGTTGCCCGATTGAGAAGCGCAACTTTCCCCCCGGACAGCACGGCAAGGACCGCAAGGCCAAGATCGTGGGCTACGGCCTGCAACTGCATGAGAAGCAGAAGGCCAAGCGCATGTACTTCACGCTGGAGGGGCAGTTCCGCGACTACTACGAGAAGGCCAACCGCGCGCAGGGCGTGACCGGCGAATTGCTGATCCAGCAACTGGAGCGCCGGCTCGACAACGTGGCCTACCGTCTGGGCTTTGCCATTTCGCGCCGGCAGGCGCGGCAGCTCGTGCGTCACGGGCATGTCTCCGTGAACGGGCGCAAGGTGAACATCCCCTCGTACCAGGTGAACGTGGGCGACGAGATCGCGGTGCGCGAGCCCGCCCGCAAGCTGCAGATCGTGGAGCAGGGCATCCAGTCTGCGCAGCAGAACCCGGTGCCCACGTGGCTGGAGATGAACTACGACACCTTCACCGGCCGTGTGCTGCACCTGCCCAAGCGCGCCGACGTGAATCTGCCCATCAACGAGCAGTTGATTGTGGAGTTGTACTCGAAGTAAGGGCCTGTAACTTCTAGCCAGTAACCGGTAGCTCACGCGTTTTGAGCTACCGGCTACAAACAAGCTGCCAGTTACCGGCTCAAAAACTAACCAAAGGAGAACTTGCGCGGCCGCCGCAAAATGCATCGCGACGTACATGCCGTGCCGGAGACGAGATGACTATGTTGTGGAGAGGATTCCAAAAACCGAAGCGGCTGGCGGTCGATGCCGAGACGCTGACCAACACCTTTGGCAAATTCAGCGCGCAGCCGTTTGAGCGCGGGTTCGGCACCACCATCGGCAACGCGCTGCGGCGCACGCTGCTCAGCTCGATTGAGGGCGCGGCCGTCACCGCGGTACGCATCGAAGGTGTGCTGCACGAGTTTCAGTCCATCCCCGGGGTGGTGGAAGACGCCACCGACATCATCCTCAACCTCAAGCAGATTCCCTTCAAGCTCAACGGCGAAGGCCCCAAGGCGCTGTACCTGCGCGCCGACCAGCCGGGCATTGTGACCAGCGGGATGATCGAAGCCGACGGCGACGTGGAAATCCTGGACAAGGACATCTATATTGCCACCGTGTCCGAGGGCGGCAAACTGGACATGGAGATGCGCCTCAAGAGAGGGCGCGGCTATGTCTCCGCGGACAAGAATTTCGACGCCGACCTGGGCCTGGGCTTTATTCCGGTGGACTCTGTGCACTCGCCGGTGCGTCGCGTCAATTACATCGTCGACGCGGCCCGCCTGGGGCAGATCACCGATTACGACAAGCTGACGCTCGAGGTGTGGACGAACGGCGCGGTGCTGCCCGCCGATGCAGTGGGTCTGGCGGCCAAGCTGCTCAAGGACCACATGAACATCTTCATCAACTTCGAAGAGGAGATCGAAGCGGATGCGCGCGGCGAAGAGGGCCGGGTGCTGCTGCGCAACGATAACCTCAACCGCTCCGTGGAAGAGCTGGAGCTTTCGGTCCGCAGCTACAACTGCCTGAAGAACGCCAACATTCAGACCATCGGCGAGCTGGTGCAGAAGACTGAAGCCGAGATGCTCAAGACC
>JAJZNH010000686.1 GCA_021811745.1 Acidobacteriota bacterium | reverse complement strand
CATCCGCATTCTTCCCGACCAGGTCGCCAACCAGATCGCCGCGGGTGAGGTGGTGGACCGTCCGGCCTCGGTCGTTAAAGAGCTTTTGGAGAATGCCCTCGACGCGGGCGCCACCCGCATCCGCGTGGAGGTCGAGGCCGGTGGCCGCCGTTTGATCCGCCTAGCCGACGACGGCCACGGCATGAACCGCGACGACGCCCTGCTGGCCTTCGAGCGCCACGCCACCTCCAAGCTGCGCACCGCCAATGACCTGCTCTCCATCGCCACGCTCGGCTTCCGCGGCGAGGCGCTGCCCTCGATCGCCTCTGTGGCGCGGGTGACGATGGAAACCTCCGACGGCTCCCCGGCAGACGGCGAGGCCGCCACTGGGACCCGGCTGGAGATCGCCGGGGGCAAAATCCTCCGTGTCGAGGATGCCGCATTGCCTCACGGAACCACCATCGCCGTCGCCGATCTCTTTTTCAACACCCCTGCCCGGCGCAAATTCCTCCGTGCCGAGTCCACGGAGCTGTCCCACGTCACAGCGCTTGTGACCCACTATGCCCTCGTCCATCCTGAACTGAACTTCGAGCTTGTCTCCTCGGCCCGCACCATCGTCTCCGCTCCGCCCGTCGCGCGCACGGCCGAACGGATCTACCAGATCTTCGGCAAGGAGACGCTCAGCCAGCTCCTACCTCTTGCCGCTGAAGCTCCGCTGGCTCACGCCGGTCTGCCTGAGGCGCCCCCGTGGAAGAAGGATCCAGACGAGCCGCCCCGCGATCCTGGTGTGCTCCGCATGACGGGTTTCTACTCCAAGCCCGAGCTTCAGAAACTCAACCGCAACTCCATCTATATCTTTGTGAATAAGCGCCTGATTCGCGACCGCTTGCTCATGCACGCGATCTCCGAGGCCTATCGCAACGTGATTCCTCCGACGAGCTACCCGGTGGTGCTCCTGTTTCTGGAGATGCCGCCCGAGGAGGTGGATGTGAACGTCCATCCCGCCAAGACCGAGGTGCGCTTCCGGCAGCAAAGCTTAATACATGATTTTGTGCGGGATAGCCTGCGAACCGCCCTCATCAAGGCCCGTCCTGCCGCGGGTTTCCTGGCCGCGCTCGACTCTCAGCCCTCGGCCAGTCCGTCGCTGATGCCGCCCGGCACCTCGTCGCTTCCTGGTGCTCCGGACGTTGCTCCACCCGCAGCCTTGCCGGACTCCGATCCCGGCGCCTTCGCAGATCCCCGTTCTGGCGCAGCACCCTTCCACCTCACGCCGCGTTCATCTGCTCCCGCGCCTGGCAGACTGCCCTTCGGCGCGGCGGTTCAAGACGGCCAGAGCTTGGATCCAGGCGGTTTCGACCGGAGGACCTGGGGCGAGGCCGCCGCCGCGATTTTTCGGCCACCCGCCACGCCTGGACCGGAAGGCTGCGACAATAGCCCCCTCGCAGGATTCAATTCTCCTTTTGCGCAGGACTTGGACTTGGACCCAGCCGCCGCCACTGCCTTGGTGGAAGCCGAGCAGAGTGCGGCCAATCTCAGTCATCTGTCCTCGCTTAAGCCCCTGGGCCAGTTGCGCGAATCCTTCATCCTGGCTACCAACGACGAGGGGCTCTGGATCATCGACCAGCACGTGGCCCACGAACGTGTGCTTTTTGAGAAGATTGTCCGTGATCGTCAGGTGGAGCGGGCCCAGCGGCAGAGGCTGCTGATGCCCTTTCTCGTAGAGTTGAAACCCGAACAGATGGTCGTCTTCGCGCGCATCGCAGAGGAACTGGAACAAAACGGCTTCGAGGCGGAGCCTTTCGGCCCGCAAACGATTGCGGTCAAGGCGGCACCGGTCGGTCTGGAAGGAGCAGCCTTGGAGCGAATGCTCGGCGAGATCATCGATCAATCGGCCGGTCTTCATGAGGAAGCCACGCGGAATGAAGATCTTACGGCCTTGCGCACGCGCATTGCCGCCTCGATAGCCTGCCACTCCGCCATCAAGGTGAATACGGCACTTGACCCGGCCCGTATAGAGTGGCTATTGTTGGAACTTGCGAGGACGAAACACCCAACCAGTTGCCCGCACGGACGGCCAATAGCATTGTTGTATTCTTGGAAGGAAATCCTGCGGGCATTCCAACGGGCATGAAACGTTTGGTGGGAGGTTAACTTCTTCTTTGGAATGGAGTTAGCAATATTTAAGAAAAAAAAGAAAGATCCGGGACAAAGTATCCTGAGTCACTACGCTTCAGTCGACGCGACCACTGCAATCGGTTCTCTTCACGTATGGGCATGGCCCATGGGTGGGTAGGCGGCAAACTAAATCAGGACTACACTGAGAAGGAACTCCTGGTTTTGCCGTAAAGCCAGCCTGGAAGCGAGGTTTTCTTTGACATCAGAACAACTGGAAGCATCGCGCGCCGAAAGGATGCGCCTGAACGGACCTGGGACTCCCACAATGGAGGACGCCCGCACCTGGATGGAGGAGACAGGATTGTGTCTCTTTCCGCCTCACCGCCAACATACGTCCTTTGTGGCGCCGTCATTTGTGGAAGCAGTCGCGGGCCAGCGCAACCCGGCTCCGGACCCCAAACAGAATGCGCTGGCCGAAGAGATCCTCATCCGCCTGGAAAAAGAGGATGTGGCGGTGCGCCTGAACCTCCTCGGCCAACCCGGGGAAAGACCGGATTTCGTGGTGGCCAGCTGGGTTCTGCCCTATGTCTACGCGCTGAGGGGGGACCGCGACTGGCGGCGCAGCCCGCAACTGACCGGGTCGCGGCAGGTTTCGCCACTCGCGGTCCAGGCGTACAAGCTGCTGGAGGCAGGCGACGCCACCATTCCCCAGCTCAAGCACACCCTTGGCAGAGAGGTGACGGAAGCGGCAGTCCTACGCGCCATCACTGAACTCTGGCAGCAGCTTCGCATCATTCCGGTGGTTTCGGCACCTGGAGAAGCGGCGCGTTGGCAACTGCTACGGCACCGCTTCCAAAAGGCGATCGCCGAGGGCGCGTCTACCTCGCAAGTGACAGCGATCTCTGTGCTTGCGTCGATTTACCTGCAAGCCGTCATCGCTGCCAGCATGGAAGAAGTGGAGCTATTCCTGGCCCCGCTGACGGCACGGAGCAAGATCCGCGAGGTGCTTCGCGGCCTGGTTGCTACCCGCCAGGTGCATACTCTTCCGTTGGGCCATGCAACCCACTTTTACGTGGCCGGAACGCTGCCGGAGTTTGCCACACCGTCCACGATCTTCGCGAGCACGGCGGTGCCCGCTTCCAGCTATTTTCTCCGCTCGTACGATCATGAAGAGGAACTGGACGAGGTCGAACATTCACCGGCGGTTCCCACTGGAGCGCCGGCTCCCGCGGAATTGAAAAGGACTGGCGAGCCACACACGCCGCGAACGCCTGTGGCACACAAGCCCGTACTGGGCGGCAAATCCGCCAACGCGCGGCCACACTTCAGCCGCTCCAGCCGCACCCGCGACCGCAAGCCCGCATCTTCACCCGGGAACGGCCGCGCGGCCCGGCGTAGCGGGACCGAATCTCGCGCGTTCAGCGCCAGCTCGACCGGGACCCGCTCAGCCAACGGGAACAGGAATGGAACCCATGCGGGCACTCGGTCTGAAAATGGATCACGATCGAACGGCCGCAGCAGTATCCGCGCCAACCGCCGAAGCACGGGCAGCTTGGGGGTGAGGAAATCCGCCTCTTCCGCCTCGGCAGTCAGCCCGCGCAACGGCCATAACAGGAATGGGAAGGTTCTCGGCGCATCCAACGGCACGGCGCGCGGTGGCCGCAGGCCGGCTTTGGCGGCGGGGGCTAAGGCTGGAAGCAGCAAGCAGTACGGTTTTACCGCTCCATCCCGGCAGAGGACAAAAAAGCGCGGATGAAGCCCGATGGCAGGTTCTAAATCCGTGCGCAAGGCAATCATCGCCATCGACGGGCCGGCAGGCGCAGGCAAGAGCACGATTGCACGGCGGTTAGCCCGTCGCTTCGGTCTGCTGAATCTGGAAACCGGCGCCATGTACCGAGCCTTTGCCCTCAAAGCGCTACAGTCGAAAGTCTCCCTGGAAGACAGTGCGGCGCTGGAATGTCTTGCCATCGAGACTTCCATTCGCCTCGAAGCTGGAGAAGAGGAAAACCGCGTTCTGCTCGACGGCGAGGATGTGACGGCGCTGATCCGCGCTCCGGAGGTCACCGATGCCGCCTCCCGGGTGAGTGCTTTCCCTCCCGTTCGGCTCTGGATGGTGGGCCTGCAACAACGCCTGGGTGCGGCCGGCGGGGTGGTAATGGAGGGCCGCGACATCGGTACCGTGGTCTTCCCAAACGCCGAAGTGAAGATCTTCCTCGATGCAGCTCCAGAGGTGCGCGGTCAGCGGCGTTTTGAGCAACTTGGTCCCGCGCCTGCTCAGCAACCCGAAGAAGTCATCCGCGACCTGCACGCCCGCGACGAGCGCGATCGCAACCGCCCCGATTCACCTCTGAAGCCAGCTGCGAACGCCGTTTTGCTTGACTCCACGCACATGACCTTGGAAGAAGCTGTCGAGGCAGCGCAGGCTATCGTGCTGGCAAAACTGAGCAACGCTGAGCACCAGACCTGACCTGGACGATCTTTCCGGCCATGGCTGTCGAGGCCGGCCGCGCCCCGACATTGGCGTCCTGGAACTGGCAGCACTCTCATTCGCGAAGTCACCACCCACCGCGCTGGATGCACGCCCCCAATCAAGTTTCTCTCCATCGAAAAAAGAAGGTATTCTTTTAACCAAATCCGGCTTACTGTTCGTTACATAAGTTCATCGAGCCAAAGCGATTCTCTGGTACGCTGATTGTATCCGGAGGAGCCCATGGCTGTTCGTTGCCGAATGTGCGGATCCTTAGAGCTTCGTCCATCCCATCTGCGTCTTGAGGATCTAGCCCACCTGCTGCTGCTACGGTATCCAGTGCGTTGCCGCATATGCCGTCTGAGGGACTATGTTTTTGTGCCCCTGGTTCGAGGCATGAAGCTGCATGCTCGGCTGCGTCACAAAAATTGCTCGCACCCTAAGAATGCGGAGGCAAGTCACTGACGCCCAGTGAATCCTGTTTGCACCTTAGCCCGGCCCACTCCCCGACCATGGCAACGCCAAAACGCCAAATAGGATAGGCTTGAGGTGTATGGAGATCACTTGCAGCCGCTGTCACCAGGCCGTACCCGCGAATGCCTGCTACTGCCCGGTCTGTGGCCTGCCGCAACTTGTCCTCGACACCGAGGGCGCACTCGAAGCGGAAACGCCCTCGGGACGAAACAGGAAGGTGCGGAGCGCCGACAGCGTGGACTGGAAAGCGGTGTTGCGCTTTGCACTGATGCTCGCAGTTCCTGCGGGAGTTCTGTGCTCGGTTCTTTCTCCCGTAGGCATCTTCGGGTTGGTGCTGATGGGCGCGACAGCCGCCTGGGTGGTTTCCCTTTACCTGCGCACTCAGCGCCCGGCATGGATCACCACCGGCGCGGGTGCCCGGATTGGCTTGGTGACGGGACTCTTAGGCGCCTGGACGGCCGCTGCAACAACAGGCATCACCCTCTATGCGATGCGCTTTTGGCTGCATGAGGGGCGGGTCTTCGACAACTTCTGGAATCGTTTTGTCAGCCAGCAGATGAGCCAGCAGTGGACCTCGATGGGAATCGACGCGCAGACCATTTTCCAAGCCAAGGTCTGGTTGCTGTCGCCGGAAGGTCGCGCCGGCTGGGTTTTGGGCGCCGTTCTTTTTCTTATGGCTGCGCTTCTTCTGGTTGCCATTGCCGGCGGCGCATTGGGTGCGCGCTTCCATGCCCGCTCACGGCGACCAGAGCTTTAGTAGAGCGTTTTCGCGTCCCTTGTTTACAGCGCAATTTCGTGCAAGGCGGGCTTTTCGTAGCCAAGAGCCCATTTGACCGCACGGATTCTTTAAGGAGCGGAATCGAAGAGGCAGGAACCGCCCTCCTGACGGGATCACTTTCACCCGCGCTGTTGAAGCCGCGGGAGTGCTCGCTCGACCATGCACACCACGAGACGCCTCCCTGGGGCCTTGACGCCGCACTTCTCCACAGCTTGCCCCAGGCCCCCTGTCCTTCGTATCATCCGGCAAGAGCCTTTTCAGCATCGCGACGGCAGAGGCCGGTCATTTTCATTTGGAAACCGGCGGAACCGCACGCCGGGCATCAACCTCTGTCCCACTGGTCAGGTAACGCTGGAGGCACGAGAAGCAAATACCCATGAGCGAAACGGAAACCAAACCCGGCTTGCGAGTCAAAGGGCGGCTGATGTCAGCCTCCGAAATCGAGCGTACCCTGGTGCGCCTAGCGCACGAGATCGTGGAAAAGAGTAACGGCAGCGAAGACCTGGCACTCATCGGGATCAAGCGCCGCGGCGTTCCCTTGGCGCAGCGCTTGGGCAAGTTGATCGCAGGCATTGAAAAGCGTGAAGTGGACACGGGTGTCCTCGACATCCAGTTCTACCGCGACGATCTTTCCACTGCCGGTTCGCGCCCCGTAGTTACGCCGGGCGACATCGGGTTTGATGTCGTCGGACGCGACGTGGTAATCTGCGACGACGTTCTTTATACGGGCCGAACCGTGCGCGCAGCCCTGGATGCGCTCTTCGATCACGGCCGCCCGCGACGTGTGCAACTGGCCGTGCTGATTGACCGCGGCCACCGCGAACTGCCGATCGAAGCACAGTACATTGGCAAGCACGTTCCCACCAGCAACCGGGAGATCATTGAAGTGAAGTTCCAGGAAGTTGACGGCACGGAACAAGTGCTGCTG
>JAJZNH010000627.1 GCA_021811745.1 Acidobacteriota bacterium | reverse complement strand
ATACCGCGGCTGTTAGTCGTTTCAAGCAGCATCCGCAACCGGGTCAGATCCGGCTGCAGGGAAGCAGCGAAGAGAACGATCGCGCCGGGGAAAGTCATGATGGCGTGGTACATGCGATCCAGATCGGCACATTGCGCAATAATGCGCAACTCCTCATCCGTTGCCAGGACCTTCGCAGTCCCTGCACGGAAGATTGCCTGTGAATCGGCCAGGATAATTCTATTCATGGTATACGCCTCATCCTCTGCAATCCCCGGATCTCGAGTTCATGACCAACCAACTCGCATCGTCTACATACTGGAGCCCTGACCCGAGCTGAGACCTCCGTTTCTGCCTTCGTAGTACTATCGGCAGACTGGCAGAAATCTTGGCCCTGTCTATATTTGCGACATGAGGAGAGGCCGAGACTCCTCTGCTAACCAGCCGAGCACGGAAAATCTCTTCGACTTCGATTTTCCTGCAGTGATAATTTTCTCTAAATAAGATTACAACCTGTCAACCTAAACTTCACTAAAATTTTGTGAAGGTAGCTCGGAAGGAAATGGTCCGGGGGCCGGGTGAGACCCTACACTGGGGAATATGGCCAGACCGATTCTGCTCGCGGTGGACGATGATGTAGGGGTTCTGGAGGCGGTGGTGCAGGATCTGCGCCGGCACTACGGGGCTGCCTACCGTGTCATGCGGGCAGCCAGCGGCCAGGCTGCGCTGGATATCCTAACGCAGCTCAAGATGCGCGAAGAGGCGGTGGCACTGCTGGTCAGCGATCAGCGCATGCCTGGCATTACCGGCGTGGAGTTCCTGGAGCGGGCGCGGGAGCTGTATCCGGAGGCCCGCCGAGTGCTGCTCACCGCCTATGCCGACACTGAGGCGGCCATCCGGGCCATCAATACGGCCCGCATTCACTATTACCTGAACAAGCCCTGGGACCCGCCGGAGGAGAAGCTCTATCCGGTGCTGAGCGATCTGCTGGAGGACTGGCATGCCGGCTACCAGCCGCGCTTTGAAGGGTTGCGCGTGATCGGCCACCGCTGGTCGCTTAAAGATCACAAAATACGCAACTTCCTCTCGCGCAACCACGTTCCCTACCGCTGGTTCGACATCGCCGGCAATGAGGAAGCGCAAAAGCTGCTGACCGATCGGCAGCTCGACCCAGCCGGACTGCCGGTGGTGATTTTTGCCGATGGCAGCTCACTGGTTGACCCGGATCTGGACGCGCTGGCGGGCCGAGTGGGCTTGCGCGTCCAGGCCACCCAGAATTTCTACGACATGGTCGTCGTCGGAGCCGGCCCGGCGGGACTGGCGGCGGCGGTCTATGGCGCCAGCGAAGGGCTCCGGACGCTGGTGATCGAGCCGGAGGCGCCCGGCGGGCAGGCTGGCTCCAGCTCCAGAATCGAGAACTACCTCGGATTCCCCTCCGGCGTTACCGGAGCGGAGTTGGGGCGGCGCGCCCACACGCAGGCATCACGCTTTGGCGCGGAGTTCGTGACCCAGCGGGCGACGGGCCTGCGCGTCGATGGCCAATACCGCTTTGTGCAACTGGCCGACGGCCGGGAGGTATCAAGCCACGTAGTGCTGCTTGCCCCGGGTGTCCAGTACCGCAAGCTCGATATTCCTGGCGCCGCGCAACTTACGGGGAGAGGCATCTACTACGGCGCCGCGCTGGTTGAGGCCGCGGCCTGCAGGGACGAAGAGGTCTTCGTAGTGGGCGGGGCCAACTCCGCCGGGCAGGCGGCCCTGCACTTCGCCAAGTTCGCCTGCAAGGTAACCATGCTGGTGCGCGGTGAGGGATTGTCGGCCACCATGTCGAAATATTTGATCGATGAGATCGAACGAACATCCAATATTGTGCTCGCGGCTCGAACCCAGGTCGTGGAGGCGATGGGCCGGGAGCGCCTGGAGGCTTTGCGGCTGTGCGGCCCAGAGGGGGAACTGGTGGCGCCCGCGTCGTCGCTGTTCGTTTTTATTGGAGCTGAGCCGGGAACCTGCTGGCTGCCGCCCTGCATCCTGCGCGATGAGAAGGGCTTTGTGCTGGCCGGGCCGGATCTGCGCGTGGACGGCAAGCTACCCGAGGGATGGCGCGAGCCGCGTGAGCCGTTTCTGCTCGAAACGAGCTTGCCGGGCGTCTTTGTGGCTGGGGATGTGCGGCACGGATCAGTGAAACGCGTGGCATCGGCTGTAGGTGAAGGTTCGATCGCAGTGCAGTTTGCACACAAGTATCTGGCCGGATTCTAGCGGAGGGTGAAATAGCGGAGATGGGCCGGGAAGGACAGTTCATCGATATCGAATCCATCCCCCTGCGGGAGGTTGCGGATGTCCTCTGCCGAACACGCCCGTTTGCGGAGACCAACCCGTTGATGGAAATCGCCGCTCTCAGAGGCATTGACCGGGTGGAGCGCGTGACCGCCAAGGCAGGCGCTGTGCTGGTCGAGCCTGCGGAGCCGTGGCGCTTTTATTGGCTTGTGCTCGACGGCGAAGTGCGCGCGGAGCGCACCGAGCCCGATGGTTCGCGGATCCTGGTAGGTTTGGCGCATTCAGGCGATGGCTTTGGCGAGGTGCCGCTGCTGACTGGCAAAACACATTCGCCTTTTGTGATCGCAGCCGCGCGGGATTCGAAACTGGTTCGGATTCCCGAGCAGGGCTTTTGGGAACTGATGGCGTCCTGTCCGGCGGCGCGCAAAGCGGTGCTTGCTGATGCGGCGCAGCGGGTGCAGGCCTACCAGGTGGAGGCGCTCCACCGCGAAAAGCTGGTGTCGCTGGGCACGTTGGCGGCCGGCCTGATGCACGAACTGCACAACCCCGGCTCCGCGGCCAAGCGCGCCGCCGGCCAACTGCGCGAGAATCTGCTGCGCCTCCAACAGCTCAGTCTGCGCAGCAGCAACAAGCCGAAGACGGCGGTTCAGTTGGAGTGCATCAAAGGGTTGCTGGAACACACGATGCACGGTTGCCGCCTGAAGGCCATGAGCAGTCTCGAACAGTCCGACGCCGAGGAGGAAATGGGCGAGTGGCTTACGAGCGCCGGCGTAGAAAACGCATACACGATCGCGCCCGTCCTGGTCGGCATGGGTTTCGACCGCGAGGAACTCCGCTGTGCGCAGGCGTACTTCGATGCCCCGGATTTTTCCGATGCGCTGAACTGGTTGGGAGCACTGGTATCCAGCGTTTCACAAGTGTGCGCGATCGAAGAAAGTATCTCCCGCATCTCGGACCTGGTCATGGCGGTGAAGAAGTTTTCCTATGACGAGCGGACTGCGGGCAGGGAACTGGACGTGCACGACAGCCTGCAAAGCACGCTCACCATTCTGGGCCACAAGCTGCGAAGCAAGCAGATTACAGTGGAGAAGAAATTTGCCGCCTCTCCCTCGACGATCTTTACGCGCGGTTCGGCGCTGAGCCAGGTATGGACGAACCTGATCGACAACGCCGCCGACGCCTCGCCGGAGAAGGCGCGCATCGAGATTGAGACATGGACTGAGCCGGAGTGGCTGGCAGTGAGCGTCATGGATCATGGCGCTGGGATTCCAGCCGATGTGCTTCCGCATATCTTCGAGCCGTTTTTCACGACAAAACCGCAAGGCTCCGGAACGGGACTGGGTCTGGAGATCGTCCACCGCATTGTGACGCAGAAGTTCAGCGGGAAGATCGAGGTGAACTCCGAGCCGGGAAGCACGCGGTTCATTGTGCGCCTCCCGGCCAGGAGCGGGGCTGAAGCTACTTAACCGTAATCGACGCCTTCAGCGGCGTGTTGGCCGAAGAGTCTCCCACCATGACCTGGAACGTCCCCGGCGCTACCTTCCATGCATGCGCCTGCTTCGACCAATACGAGAAGGAGTGCGCGTCGAGCGGCAGCGTAACCGTCTTCGACTCACCGGCGTTCAGCATAACCTTGCGGAATCCCTTCAACTGCAGCGGCGGCTCGTTACCCTCGGCGATCGGCGGGAAGCCGAGATAGAGTTGCGCCACCTCGGCACCGGCAACCTTGCCCGTATTTGTCACCTTGAAGCTGATGGTGGCGTCGTCGCTGCCGGGCTTCTGGCTGACCTTCAGACCGTCGAAGCTGAACTGCGTGTAGGTGAGCCCGAATCCAAAGGGAAAGAGCGGCGTGATGTGGTTGGCAGCATAGCCGCGATAGCCCACATCCAGCTTCTCGCTGTATTGCACAACGCCATTCACGCCGGGATACTCTTCAGGATTCCTTGCCGTCGTGTCGTTCACGCTTGCGGGAAATGTCAGCGGCAATTTGCCTGATGGATCCACCTTGCCCGTCAGCACGTCGGCAACCGCATGGCCGTCTTCTTCACCGGGATACCACGCTTCAAGCACTGCTGGAACGTCCTTCAGCCACGGCATCAGAACCGCCGAGCCGCTCTTGACAACTACGATCGTCTTGGGATTCGCCTTGGCGACCGCCTCGATCAATTGATTCTGCGCAGCGGGCAGTTCAAGGCTCTGGTCGCGGCCTTCGGTATCCTGATCACCGACCATCACAATCGCCACGGAAGCACGCCTGGCCGCCTTGGCGGCTGCATCGATGTCGCTGCCGTCAAGAACTGCGACTCTGGCGGCTACGGAGGAGGCGAGACCGTCATCGGGTGTGATGGTGTAAAGCGGAACTACGTGGGAACTGCCGCCGCCACCGGTCTCGGCGCGCACGGCGTAGGGACCAATCACTGCGATGAACCGCATGTGCGTGGTGTCGAGCGGCAGCAGGCCGCCCTCATTCTTCAGCAGCACAATGCCCTGCGCGGCGATCCTGCGCGCAATCGCGCCATGCTCCAGAACCGGAATCGGAGCGGGCTTGGCCTGTGGCCCAAACAAGCCGAACTCGATCATCTTGGCAAAGCGCTGAACCAGCTTCTCATTGATCACGGAGATGGGAACCTGGCCGGATTCGACTGCTTTCTTCAGGTCGTCTCCGAAATAGCGGCCGGTCGGCATCTCCACATCGAGACCCGCCAGCGCGCTGGGCACCGTGCTGTGTGTCGCGCCCCAATCGGAGATCACGAACCCGTCGAACCCCCATTCCTTCTTCAGCACGCCGGTCAGCAGTGGCGTATTCTCGCAGTTGTAAAGCCCGTTCAGTTTGGGATAAGCGCACATGAGCGATGCCGAATGTGCCTCCTGGATCGCGGCTTTGAAGGCCGGCATATAAATTTCGCGGAGCGTGCGCTCGCCGATCTTTTCATCGATGGTGAAGCGCTGATCCTCCTGGTTGTTGGCGTCGTAGTGCTTCACATTTGCCAGCGCGCCGGCGCTTTGGATGCCTTCAATGTCGGCCACGACAATGCGCGAGTCGAGATAGGGGTCTTCACCGAAGCTTTCAAAGACGCGCCCGCCCTGCGGCTGGCGCGCAATGTTCACGTCGGGCGCCTCGAAGAGCTGGCTGCCCAGTGATCGCGTCTCTTCGCCTTCCGTTTTGCCGTAAATGTAGGCGAGACTCGGATCCCAGGTTGCGGCCAGCGCAATGGGCGCCGGCATCGCTGTTGCCGGCTTCTGCGGGCCGGCTCCTCCGGGGCCCACACCGGCCGGGCCATTGGTCATGTGCAGCGCCGGAATCCCAAGCCGCGGGATGCCCGGTACGACGCGGAAGTCTGTCGGATCGTGTATCCCGTGCAACTCGGTGATCTTCTCGTCCAACGTCATTTTGGCGACGATCTGGCGGGCGCGGGCGACCGCCGCGGCATGAGAGGTGTGTGCCGGCTGGGCTGTTTGCGCCGAGGCGGCTGTGAAAGCGAGGGTTGCTACCAGGCCCGGAAGAACGGATCTCAGAAATCGAATCTGCGTCTTACAGGCAACTCCACGAATATGTTTCATAAACAAATCTCCGTTCCCGGCGCCGCCTGAGCGTGCAGCCGGTCCTGTATTCTCGATCGGGGGTTATTGATTCACACCGCTGGCCAGGAAGCCTCCATCGACGACCAGTGTCTGGCCGGTCACAAACGAGGCGCCGTCAGAGGCGAGATAGATCGCCGCTCCTACCAGTTCTTCCGTCTTGCCGAAGCGGCCCATCGGCGTGCGCATCAGCAGTTCCTGCCCGCGCGCGGTGCTATCGAGCAGTTTGGCATTGATGTCGGTGCGGAAGACGCCGGGAGCGATGGCGTTGACGGTAACGCCTTTCTTCGACCACTCCACGGCCAGCGACCGCGTGAGCGAAGTGACGCCTGCCTTGCTGGCCGCATACGCCGCTACCTCAGTGAGCGCCACAAAGCTGTTCAGGGACGCGATGTTGATGATGCGGCCGTAGCCGCGCTCCAGCATGGGCCTGCCGAAGATCTGGCAGGCGCGCAGCGTTCCGGTCAGGTTGGTATTGAGAATGCCGGCCCATTCGTCTTCTGAAATCTCCAGCGTGGGCGTGCGCTTGATGATGCCGGCGCAGTTGATGAGAATGTCCACCTTTCCGAAGTGCTCCATCACGGCGGCGCGCAGGCTTTCCAGGCTGGCGCGGTCGCAAACATCTGAAGTCACGCGCAGAGTTTTGCGTCCGTGCGCTTCGATTGCGGCGGCGGTTTCCTCCACCTGCTGCTGGCGGCGCGCGGTGGCGATGACGTTGGCGCCGGCGCCGGCGAGGCCAAGGCTCAGGGCGCGGCCAATGCCGGAGGTGCCTCCGGTCACAACCGCTGTTTTGCCTTCAAGGCTAAGAAGATTTGCAGACATGATCTCTCCGTTCTCAGGAACTTGCATAAGCCGAACTTTTGCAATGGCGCGGCTTCAACCACCTCGGCGAGCAGTCTCGGAAATTCACTGATTTCCAGCTTTCCTGCGCAT
>JAJZNH010000241.1 GCA_021811745.1 Acidobacteriota bacterium | reverse complement strand
TCAAGGATCTTAAGCTGGCCTGGTTCGTGCCCGCGCCCGGCCCGGTCGGAAGATTCTCTTTCAATCCTCTCGTCATCGACGGCGTCATGTACATCGTCGGCAAGAATAACGGCATTTATGCGCTCGACGCAGCCACCGGCAAGCAGATTTGGTGTCATCCCGTAGAGGACGGCCAACCGACCAACCGCGGCTTCAATCGCTGGATTTCCAAAGACGGCAAAGATCAGCGGCTGATCTTCGCCGTCGATGGCTATCTGCAGGAAGTCGACATGAAGACCGGAGAGAGCATCCGCTCCTTCGGCAATGACGGTAAGGTCGATCTGCGCGAAGGCCTTGGCCGGAAACTCTCCGACTTCGACCAGGGGGTGCAGAGCGGTACTCCGGGGCGGGTATTTGAAAACCTTATTATTCTTGGCTCTGCACCTGGAGAGATGTATGGCTCGCCTCCGGGCGATCTCCGTGCCTACAATGTGAAGACCGGAAAGATGGCCTGGATCTTCCATACAGTTCCGCATCCGGGCGAGTTCGGCTACAACAGCTTCCCTCCCGATGCGTGGAAATATACCGGCGGAGATAATGCCTGGGGCGGGATCTCCTTAGATGAGAAGCGCGGCATTGCTTACTTTCCACTTGGCTCCCCCACTTACGATCTTTATGGCGCAGATCGAAAAGGGGCTAACTTATTCGGTGACTGTATCCTGGCCCTCGATGCACGCACCGGCAAACGCCTCTGGTATTACCAGGTAGTCCATCACGACTTGTGGGATTATGATCCCGCCTCCTCACCTTTGCTCCTCACGATCAAACATAATGGCAAGAACGTAGACGTGGTTGCAGAGGCAACAAAGTTTGGGTTCGTCTATGTACTTGACCGCGTTACTGGAAAGCCGCTGTGGCCTGTCGAGGAAAAAGAGGTTCCAAAGTCTGATATGCCGGGAGAATCCTCCTGGCCCACGCAGCCCTTTCCGAGCACGCCACCTCCCTTTGCCCGTCAAGAATTCACCGTGAATGACATCGACCCCTATCTCGAACCCAAGGAGAAGGATCGCATTCGCGAGATCCTTATGGAAGCGAGAAATCAGGGGATCTTTACGCCACCGACGACCGATCAGTTTCAGATCGAAATTCCTGGAGAAAACGGCGGAGCTAACCAGGGCAGCACAGCGGCGGATCCCGTCACCGGTATCATGTACGTGAAGACATACGATGCGCCGACAATTCACAAGCTTACTGAAGCGGTGCCGGATCGGCATCCGAATCCCAACAGCGGCCTCCCCGAACAACGCGGTTATGCGCTTTACTCGCAGCGCTGCATTGCCTGCCATGGGCCTGATCGCGCGCGCATTCCTTATCCCGGCACGATCGACTTCGCGCACTTTATGGCTGCTGTTCGTGCCGGTAACGGAGAAATGCCCCAATTTACGAAATCGATGCTCTCCGATGAGCAGATTCATTACCTTGCCGCTTATCTCAGCGACCCCACGGCCGGCGAGTCCACGGCCGCTTCGGAGACCTCCAAGATTCCTCCCCCGAGCGGCCAAACTCGTTATTTTGGACAGTTCGGCTTCATTTTTCGCGCCCAAAATGGCTTACCGACCATCAGTCCGCCGTGGTCTTCAATTGTCGCCTATGACCTGAACAAAGGTACGATCCTGTGGCGCAGGCCGATTGGTACAACTCCCGGTCTGGCAGCCAAGGGAATCACGGATACAGGCAGCTCAGATATCATTCGCAACGGCCCCGTTGTGACAGCCGGCGGGGTTTTGTTTCTTGCCAGCGGCCCGGATCGCACGCTCCACGCATTGGACAAGGATACGGGAAAGACTTTATGGGAAACCAAAATCGACGCGAATCCGGATGGAATTCCAGCAGTCTATGAAGTCGGAGGGCGCGAATACGTTGCCTTCTATGGCGCTGTAAGCGGAGCGCCTGCCTCACTCTCTTACGACCCAGGCGTGCCTGGTTCACAAGGTTATTACGTATTCGCATTGCCCGAGAACAAAATAAGTGCAAAGTAATCTCCAACAACCTAAATCTAAGCAGATCGTTTGAAACTAATGCGGAGAGAGAGGTAGAAAGATGATTAAGATTGCTCGTAGCGCGGCCATAGTGGGTGGGATCGTTCTACTCGCGTCGCAGTTTGCAAGCGCGGCGCCGCCTGTTACTCCTCCTCGGCGAGGAATGGATTCGGTGCGTCCCACCACCGATACTATCCGCGTCGCCGTCAACAAGTTGATGGGATGGCAGGTCGGAATCTTCGGAAACGTCTTCGAAGGCCTCTCCTTTTCAGAATCGGCTACTTTGGCAGATGCCCTCGGGCTTACGAGCATCGGCGGAGATAGCCAGCAGCCAATCAGTGCCCAGGACAAGGACAAGCTCGATGCCAACGCATCGTCCGCTGACATCGAGTTCGTGAAAGCACGGCTTAATGCTCTCGGGCTCAAGATGACGGCCTACCGAATCGAAAGCATTCCCGATGATGACGCTGCGCGTCAAAAGCTCTTTGAATTTGCGCACAACCTCGGTGTAGAAACGATCGTGACCTCGACCGTGCCGTCCTCCCTCAGCGCGCTCGATGGTCTGGCGCAAAAGAATGCGATGAAGGTTGCCATCGTCAGCAAAGATAACCCCGCTGAAGCAATGCACTCGATCGAGAACCTCAGCCCGGCAATTGGAATCGACGCCGACTTTGCCGGTTGGATGGAGCACGGGATCCGGCCCGTCGACGGGCTGGCGGAGGTGAAAGATCGCTTGATGGTCGTGCAGCTTCGCGATCGCAGCCGGCTGGGGGAACAGGCGCACGACGTGCGGATCGGTACCGGCGTAGCAGACCTGCAGCGCTTCCTGCTTCAGGTGGCGGAGGCCGAGCCGCAACCCCAGGAGCAGCCCGACGCTTGCGTCAATTGCGGCCGTCCCTATGGCGGAACGAAGCCGCTGTTCATCGCCCTCGACGTGGATCCATGGCAGGTTGTGATTCCCACTGGACCACAGCCGGGCGAATCCGGCGGCAGTTTTGCCACTCTTTGGCGCGAAGCCGGAGATTTTGAAAAAGCTGTGCGCCCGGCCATGGGTTATCGTGTTGAAGAAGACGCTCGCATGATTCCAATTGCGAGCACCGATCGCCTTTCCGCCGAACTGAAGCGGAAGATTGACGCAGCCCTCCCCCACCAACCTACCGTCAAGCCAATGCAACCCAGAAAGCTGCTGGTCATCGACTTATGTCCAGCCGGAGCCTATTATCACGACACCATTGCCAATGCGGATTATGCGATTCAGAAGATGGCGGACTACACCGGCGCCTTCACGCCTACCTTTAGCAACGATTTGAATAACCTTAAATATCCGAACATTCTTAAATACGATGCGGTGTTTCTCAACAGCCTTGTCGGCGAGGTGTTCATCGATCCCGAAGTGCTGAACGGCTTGATCCGCTTCGTCCGCGAGGGCGGAGGCGTGGCCGCTGTACACGGCACCAGCTTCGCGTCCATGGATCTTCCAGCCTTTGGCGACCTGATTGGCGCGCAAAGCGGTCCGCACCGCGTGGAGACTGTGACGCTCAAGGTGGACGATCCCAACAGCCCCCTTACCAAACAGTTTGCCTCCAGCCCGCTCACGGCCGGCATGGGGGGCAAGGACTTTACCTGGACGGACGAGTTTTATCACTTCTTGCCCACTGGCCCCTACTCCCGCGATAAGCTTCATGTTCTCCTCAGCATCGACGACAGCAAAACCGACCTGAGCCCATGGCGCGTGCGCCCAGACAAAGATTATGGCCTGGTGTGGGTAAAAAGATATGGGGCGGGGCGGGTCTTCAATTGCGCGCTCGGCCACACACCCGCGCTCTTTACAACTCCGGCCACGGCGGAAATGATCTTTAACGGAATTCAGTTCGCTCTGGGAGACTTACAGGTCAATACGACTCCCAGCGCCATGATACAGAGCACGAGTAACGTGGTGGTCAGTAAGTGAACGCAGATACACAAGGTGAGTTAGGCCTGCAAACAGAAGGAGGCCGAGTGCGGGACAATTGTCCATCGAACGGGATTCCCGGCCTCCTCGGAACGGAGCACATCGGCTTTACAGTTCCCGACCTTGAGCAGGCAACCGACTTTTTCGTTAACGTGATCGGCTGCCAGTATGTGTTCGAACTTGGCCCCTTCCAAGCGGAAGGCGATTGGATGACAACCCACCTGAACGTGCATGCCAAGGCCGTGATGCGAAGGCTGCGGTTCTTTCGCTGCAAGCACGGACCTAATTTCGAGATTTTCGAATATGAGGCGCCAGACAGGACGCTTTCTCAGCCCAGGAACTCCGATATCGGCGGGCATCACTTAGCGTTTTATGTTGAGGATTTTGATCGAGCGCTGGCGTATCTCAAAGACAAAGGGGTTCGGCTTCTCGGATCGCCAACGAGACGCACGTCGGGACCGAATGCCGGACAAACCTGGATATATTTTCTCTCCCCTTGGGGTATGCAATTAGAGTTAGTCAGCTTTCCGGATGGGAAAGGCTATGAAAAGACTACAGACATTCGTCTGTGGCACCCGGCGAAACCGGCCGAGTAGTCCGGCGCGCGTTGGCACCGGCGTCCACCGCGGAGATGAATATCGGAGAGATTGATGAGACTTCGCAATCGCGCTTTCACAACTGGATTTGTTGCCGCGTTCTGCTCCGCCGCTGTCTTTTTGGGCGAACAGGGTAACTTGGCGAATGCGAACTGGGCTGATTACGGTGGCGGGTCCGAGTCAATGCAGTACTCTTCGTTGCACCAGATTACAAAAGCGAACGTCGGCACCCTTACGCAGGCGTGGTTCCATCCGGTTCCGGGGACGATCGGCCGATTTAACTTTAACCCTCTCGTCATGGACGGCACGATGTATTTGGAGGGGGAAGGCGGCGAGATGACTGCGCTGGAGGCTTCGACCGGGAAAGTGCTCTGGCAACATCCTGTCCAGGGCACACTGATGGATCGCGGCTTCAATTACTGGCAAAGTAAGGACGGTGTGGATCGAAGGCTCATTTTTTCCGCTGACAGTTATCTGCAAGAGGTCGACGCCAGGACCGGCAAATCTATCATTACCTTTGGTACGGATGGTTCTGTGAATCTGCGCTTAGGACTTGGACGCGATCTCAAGACCATTCCGCAGATTCAGACTGGGACGCCGGGCCGTGTTTTTGAAGATTCGATCATTCTCGGCTCTGCCACAAGCGAGGCCTATGGCTCGCCGCCCGGCGATATTCGCGCGTTTGACGTGCGCACCGGCAAGTTACTGTGGACATTTCATACGATTCCCCACCCGGGCGAATTCGGGTATGACACCTGGCCGAAAGATGCCTGGAAATATGTGGGCGGCGTCAACACATGGGGCGAATTGTCGGTTGACCGGAAGCGCGGTATTGGTTACTTTCCGCTTGGCTCGCCTACTTACGACTACTGGGGCGGCGATCGCGTTGGCGCCGACCTATTCGGCGACTGCCTGTTGGCCCTGGATCTGCACACCGGCAAGCGCCTGTGGTATTTCCAGACGGTTCATCACGACCTTTGGGATTACGATCCCACCACCGGCCCGAAGCTGCTCACCATCCAGCACGACGGTAAACCAGTGGATGTGGTCGCCCAAGCGACGAAATCGGGTTTCGTCTTTGTCTTTGACCGCGTGACCGGAAGGCCAATCTGGCCCGTCGAAGAAAAGCCAGTTCCCAGGAGCGATGCGCCGGGAGAGCAGTCGTGGCCCACGCAACCGGTTCCCAACGCTCCTCCGCCCTTTGCGCGGCAACGTTTTACCGCCGATGAAATCGATCCATATATCGATCAGGCGGACAAGGACAAGATCCTTGCAATCCTCGGCACCGCCAACAATCACGGGATCTTTACGCCCGGAACCGCGCAGCGCGATTCGATCCAGATCCCCGGCGATGTTGGTGGGGCTAACTGGGGCAGCGGTGCCGCCGATCCGAAGACCGGGACCATATATATACGAACCTCCGATGTGCCCGAGTTAAAGCTGCGCCTTTCACCCAGGCAGCCGCTGCACATTCCCTATCAGGCCAACATGGAGACGCAGGGGCATGCCATCTTTGCGCAGATGTGCCAGGGATGCCACGGGCCGAATCGCGTTGGCGTACGCTCGCCTAAAGATATCGGCACTGCCAAGTTCGAGCAGATTGTAACTACCGGGGAAGGCGAGATGCCCGCTTTCTCCGACCTGCCTGTCCATTATCTCGATGCGCTTGCCGCCTATATTTCAAACCCTGCGGCATCCGGTCCCGTTCACGCAGGCGGCGCGGGCAGTGGGATGGAGCGGATCCCGGCGCCGCCGGGTATCACTCGCTACTTCGGCGTCTATGAGAATCGCATGATGGCGAGCAATGGATTGCCGGTCATCAGCCCTCCCTGGACTTCTCTCGTTGCCATCGATCTGAACAAAGGCGCGATTCGCTGGAGCGTTCCTCTGGGCACAGTGCCAGGACTTGCCGCGAAGGGCATCACCAACACTGGCGCCGCCAGCGTGCTGCTGGCTGCGGTGCGGAACGGCCCGGTGGTCACCGCAGGGGGCGTGATCTTTGTAGGCAGTTGGGGCGACCGCACCGTACACGCCTTCGACAAGGACACAGGAAAGCTTCTTTGGCAGCAGGAAATCGCCGCCAATCCCGAAGGCATTCCTTCGGTTTATGAAGCCGGCGGCCGCGAATATGTGGTCTTCTGCGCGGCCGCTCATCCGCCGTCCAGCGCGCCGGGCGAGGGGTTTGCCTGGACGGCCGGCAAGCC
>JAJZNH010000360.1 GCA_021811745.1 Acidobacteriota bacterium | reverse complement strand
GCGGCGTAGATGCCCGCCAGCATGCCGGTGGCGATGGATTCGGTGTAGCCTTCGACGCCGGAGATCTGGCCGGCAAAGAGGATGGTGTGCGGCGTTTTTGTTCCCGTGGGCTTCTTCGCAGCTATAGTCTGCTCTCCCACCCTTTCCGTCCGCCGCGGCGGATGCGCGGAAAGGATGGGGCGCCCGATATTGCGGGCCGAGCACACTTCCGGTTCACCAGCCTACCACGTGCCTTCGCTCTGCATCTTGCGGATCTTGCGCAGATTCAGGTTGCGCTTGAGGGCGCTCATGCGCAAGAGGAAGACAATGCCGTCGAGGTGGTCGATCTCGTGCTGGAAGGCGCGCGAGAGCAGCTCTTCGCCGTCCATCTCGAACCACTTGCCGTTCTCGTCCTGGGCGCGGATACGGACTTTGGCGGCGCGCGCGATCTTTTCGCGAATCTCAGGGAAGCTGAGGCAGCCCTCCTCTTCGTACTGCTTGCCTTCGCGGGAGATGATCTCGGGGTTGACGAGCACCAGCTTTTGCGCCGGGTCCTTGCCCAGGCTCAGGTCAATGACCGTGACGCGCTTGGCGATGCCCACCTGCTGCGCGGCCAGCCCGATGCCGTTCGCGGCGTAGGTGGTCTCAAACATGTCGGCCACCAGCTTGCGCAGCTCATCGTTGAACTCGGTAACGGGCTCGCCGGGTTGCTGCAAGACCGGGGCGGGGTATTTGACGATCTTCAGAATCATGTTGAGCTTCAATTACCTTCCGCGATTTCGGAGCATTATTTCCCCCACTTGGCTCCAAAGATTAGAGTCGCCAGAAATAGCTTGGCTTCATCCGTTGACTTGGCGCCTTCCCAAGCTTCAAAGATTCGTCTCGCTTTCTCGAAACTATCGGTGGCCCATGCAAGCCCTATCGTAGCGTTCGAATCCACGACGTCGTAGTCAGCAAGATGCCGTGCATCTTGCAATTCCCCGTAGGCCTTCGCAATCTCCGCAAGATCGGGCGAGAACGCACAGGGGATGCCGATGTTTGCCGAGAGCTTGGCGCAGCTCTCTTGGGTGCGGAAGAACTCCATTGCATTCTTCATCGCGCGATGTTCCAGTACCCGTTGGATTCTGCCACCCAAGCCTGGTGGAGAGGTTGGACTCACCTGCGCGGCAGCCGCCGCAGCGATCAGGTGAAACACAGCATAGTAAGAAGCCGACACCGCTCGGCGAAGGTCGGCTCCCGTGGCCGGTGACTTGAGCAATCTCGACGCGTGATCGAGTAATTCTTCAGCTAGCGGCACGCAGCGTACTCCGCTCCTCTTTCACCGAAAACTGAATCCAGGAACCTACGTCACCGATGGAAAACTCGAATTCTTCATTTAGCTTGGAAAAGAAATCGTTCCAAATACGAGCTCTTTCGACGGAGGGAACAACACCTGGCTTCAGATGGAAGTAGACCATCACCCTGGGAGTTCCGTCGTACATCTCGTCAGATTTGACTTCATAAGCTCCCTCTTGAAAGTCTCCTGGCATGGGGCCGCACTGGGCAATGATTTGCGGGAGTGCGCGCCGAACTTTTTCCTCAGGCGGATACTCCATCATCGGATAGGTAATATCCTCCAAGAGTAAACCGTCCCGCTGCCGCCTGACCTTGCAACGATAGTCAAAATCGCCAATGAGTTTACACTCAACGATTTCGAACCCTCCTTCGGACGTGCCTCTTTCATTCCTCCAGACCTCGACCTTGTCACCTACTCTGGGAGTCCAGTCAACTTGCACTCGCATTCGCATTCCGGCCCTCCTCCTCAAGTTTACCCTGGATCGAGTCCGCCCTTAATACCGCCTTATCTGTTCGATGTATCCATTAAAGTTCCGTTGCAACTCAGTGAGCGAGTCGCCGCCGAACTTTTGTTGGGCTAGGCCAGCCAGGACGAGGGCGACCATGGCTTCACCGGCGACGGCGGCGGCGGGAACGACGCAGATGTCGCTTCGCTCATAGCTGGCGCTGGTGGGCTCGCGGGTGTCGAAGCGCACCGATTCGAGGGGTTTGCGAAGGGTCGAGATGGGCTTCAAGTAGCCGCGCACCACCACGTCTTCGCCGTTGGAGACGCCGCCTTCAAGGCCGCCTGCGTTGTTGTGCGGGCGGGTGAAACGGGTGGGCTTTCCGGTATCTTGGGCGGCATAGTGAATGGGGTCATGGACCTTGGAGCCGAAGGAGGCGGCAGCGGTAATGCCACGGCCAATCTCGACGGCCTTGACGGCCTGAAGGCTCATCACCGCCCAGGCCAGCAGGCCATCCAGGCGCTCGTCCCAGTTGGCGTAGCTGCCCAGGCCCGCGGGAACATTGTGCGCGACCACCTCGAAGACGCCGTTGACGGTGTCGCCGGTGCGGGAGGCCTCTTCTACCTCCTGTTTCATGCGGGCTTCGGTGTCGGAATCGACGCAAGCCAGGACCACCTCGTCTTTGGCGGCAAGCGCGGCGATCTCCTCCCACTCCGCGGTGCGGTCCAGCTCCACCCGGCCCACGCGGATCACGTGGCCCAGGACCTCGATGCCGAGGGTGCGCAAGAAGAGCTTGGCGAAGGCTCCGGCGGCCACGCGGGCAGTGGACTCGCGCGCCGAGGCGCGCTCCAGCACGTAACGGGCGTCGGGGAAGTTGTACTTGAGGGCGCCGGCCAGGTCGGCGTGGCCGGGACGCGGCGAAGCCACCGCCTGATGCTTGGCCGGATCGCCGGCGGCCACGGGTAGCTTCTCCTCCCAGTTCTTCCAGTCGCGGTTCACAATCTCAATGGCGATGGGCGAGCCGATGGTCTTGCCGTGGCGCACGCCGGAGAGCACGTGGGCCTTGTCGGATTCAATCTTCATGCGCCCACCGCGACCGTAGCCTTGCTGGCGGCGCCACAGCTCCCGGTTCACGAAGTCGAGATCGATAGGAACGCCTGCCGGAAGCCCGGAAATCAGCGCAAGGAGGGCCTCGCCGTGGGATTCGCCGGCGGTAGAGAAACGGATCATATGTTTTTGATTGTAAAGGAGCAGCGGGTAATGTAGTTCACAGTCGTAGTTGTCAGCTCTTCGTCGTCAGTTGTCGGCGCGGGCAATGGGCAAAGCTTTGGGCGATCAGGCGGCGCAATCTGAAATCCCAAGACCGCTATACCGGCGGGATTCGTGTATCCTGCATTCGCACTCGATGTTCACCATTTCCTGGCCATCCTCAACAGTGAAATGATCAAGGAGAACTGAGAACTGTATTGCCTTACTTCCTCTTCAAATCCGAGCCCGACGTTTACTCCTTCGACGATTTTCTGCGCGACCAGGAGACGGTGTGGGATGGGGTAACCAATCCCGCCGCCGTGAAGCACTTGCGCGAAATGAAGGTAGGGACGAAGTGGATTTTTTACCACACCGGCGACGAACGCACCGCCGTGGGCACGGGGACGGTCATCAGCGTCGACCCCTCCAACCCCAAGGTTCCCATTGTGCGCGTGAAGGTGGGCAAGCGGCTCAAACAGCCGAAGACCCTGGCCGCAATCAAGGCCGAGGCGCTGTTCAAAAATTCGCCCTTGGTCACAATGGGGCGGCTCTCGGTGGTTCCATTGACCAGCGAGCAGTGGGAGTGGTTTTTGGCCTAGGGAACAGACTCTGGCATAAGGGGGCAGCAGCTCTTCGACCCCGGCAGAGAGGTTTGCCTGTGATTTTGAAAAGCTTGGTTTAGATTATTTCTTCTCACTTTCCAGCCACCGCTTCGTGTTCAGCAACTGCCGGTTGTCCAGCGCCCAAACTTTGCCGGTCATCTCATCGGGGCCTTTGCCTTCGCGTTCGGACTTCTCGAACTCGCTGCTCACCGCCTGCATCTTGGCGTCCAGATCGTCGATGAAGTTGAGGACCAGGGCTTCGGGGATCATGGGCAGCTTGGGGGAGCCGAACTCCAGCTTGCCGTGGTGGGAGAGGATCAGGTGCAACACCAGCGTGCGCAGGCGGTCAGGAAAGCCGGACAGACCGGCGATGATCTTTTCCACCATGTCCACGCCCATCTGGATGTGGCCGAGGAGCACGCCTTCGACGGTGTAGTCGAAACCTGCTTCCCAGGCCAGCTCGCGGATCTTGCCCAGATCGTGGAGGACGACACCGGTGATGAGCAGGTCTCGGTTCAGCATCGGATAGTGCGCCGCCACCTTCTCCGCCAAATCCAGCAGGCTTACTACGTGTTCCAGCAGCCCGCCCAGCCAGGCGTGATGGAGCTGGCGCGCGGCCGGGGCTTCGCGATAGGCCTGGGCGATGGCAGGATCGGCGAGCAGCGTGGTGAGCAGGCGCTTGAGATCCGGATTCGATAAGCTCTCGACGCTGGCTTCAAGCTGACACCAAAGGGTGGCCACATCGTACGTGGTAGAAGGCAGCAGATCTGTTTTGTCTACTTCGGCGGGTCTGGCTTTGCGGAGCTGGTCTACCTTGAGCTGCAGGCGATCGTCGAAGCGCGAAGCCGAGCCGCGCACCTTAACGACATCACCCCGCTCGAAGTCCTTGGCGATGCGCGGGTCGCCGGGCTCCCACACCCTGCCCTCCAATTGGCCCGTCTTGTCGCCCAGGATGAGATTCAGATAAGGCTTGTTGGTCTTCGTGGTGCGCTGCTGCTTGACCAGGACGAGGAAATAACTGTCGAAGAGTTTCCCCTCGTCAAAGGCGGCGAGGTCGGCGATATAGATGTCCTTCATTCTGCCGAGAAGATTAACGCAAGGGACGGCGGTTGCCAAAAGCGCAGAGGCTTGGGTGTGTATCCCAGGCCCGGCGGATGTGCAGGATAAACGGTTCTATTGCGCAGGCGGCGGAGCTGGCGCGGGCGCTCCCCGTACGGGAGGCACAGGTGTAGGCTCCAACGGTCTAGCTATCTTCTTCTTCTTCTTTATCTGCGAGTAGCGGATCTTTTTGCCCGTGTAAGCCTCTTTCTTCTTCTTTTTGGCAACTGTATTGCCGCCCAACCCCAGCGGAGCGGATTGGGTCGCGCGGGCTGCTACCTCGGCGGCCGTAGGAGGCGCGGGCGTGAACGGAACCTGTTGCTGTCCTTTCTTCTTTTTGTGCTTTTTCTCTTTGTGTCCCTTCTCTTTTTCCTGGCGAGCAAGATCCCAGTAGCGAACCTTGCGCTCCGGCGACGGGCTGGCCTGGGGGGCGCCAATCCCCATCAAGCTGTTGTAGGCAGATTCAGGCATCGCACCTCCGTTTTCGGTGCCATTGGCGCTGTTCACCGCAGGAGGAAGCGTTTCACGGGGCGCTTGGCCAAAGCGGATCTTCTCTTTCTTGCCCGGACGCTGGCTAGCCTCTTCTTTTCGACGGTTCTTCTTTTTCTTGCTCCGGGCCGATTCAGCAAATCGCGGCGCTCGGCGGGAGGCGACATCGCGGTAACGAGTGCGCTCAATCTTGTGTCGCTTCTTGGGCGCAGGCGGAGCATAGGCGCTGAAGATAGGCTTGGTCTCGTTGGGGCTGGCGCCGGTATCCACAAAGCCAGGCGCGATGTCGATGAAGGCCTGTTCGCGCATCTTGGTCAGATAGGCGCGGATGGCGGGCTCCATCTGGCTCATAAAGAGAGCATTCTCGACCTGATTCTGGACCGCATCGAAGGGCTGAATGCCGCCCGGATTGTGCTGCGTGACCTCCAGGATGATGTAGCCCTGGCGGGTGAGAATGGGGGCGGTCCACTGGCCAGGCTTGAGCCCGAAGGTTTTTTCCGCGAGTTCCGGAGCCAACTCGCCGCGCTGAAAGACTCCGAGATCCCCCCCGTCGGCCGCGGTGGAGCCATCGCTGAAACTACGCGCGAGCTGAGCGAAGCTGCCGCCGGCGCTGAGCCGGGCCTCGATGTCATCGGCTTTGGCCTTAGCCGCCGCCAGTTGCGCGGATGGGCCGGGCGCAGCGGCGCCAGGACCCGAGGGCTTGGGGCTCGTGGAAATCAGGATCTCGCTCAACCGCTCGCTCTCCGGCTCCTGGTAGCTTTGCTTGTGCGCTTCGTAATACGCCCTGGCCTCACCGGGAGTGATTTGAATCTTATTGCCCACTTCCTGGCGCATCACGTCCTGGGTGATGATTTGGTCACGAAGGCCAGCCTTGAAGTCCGCGAAGGAGACGCCCTGTTCCTGGGCCGCTTTCTGCAGATCTTCGATGGAGGAGAGGTGGTATTGCTTGCGAAGGTCGTCGAGGCGCTTGATCAGCTCAGTGTCGCCCGTAATGCCAAGCTGCTTGCCCTTGGAAAGCCAGAGTTTCTGGTCGATCATGTTGCGCAGCAGATTCTGGCGCTGCTCAGACTCCTGCTGCATGGACAGACCACGCTCTTGCGCTTCCTGTTCCAGATCCTGCAGAGCGCGGTTGTAGTCCATATTGGTGATGACCTGGCCGTTGACCTGCGCAATAATTCTGACGACCGTAGTGCCACCATAGGGATCTTGCGGAAGGCTGGGCTGGTCTTGCGCCGCCGCGGCGCTCGCAAATAGGACCGCGCCGGAGAGGAACGCAGCGGAAATGAGAAGAAGTCTTGAGTTCATGTTTCAGCCCAGTGTAGGTGAAGCTCAATATCCAAACTTCACCTCATCATAGACGCCATTGTAAATGCCAAGGGAGCAAATGCGCGATTTGCGGCAGCGGGCCGGCTGTAAGATCTTCCGTTCATTAGGGCCTGTTGACACAATTGGGATGAAGGCGGCGGGAGCCAGTTTTTCCGAAAGTCGGGGTAGCTGCCTTAGTACAGTGACTACTACCTGTTGTGTTTTTGTGTAGGCAGGACTGCTCTTGAGGGTCGGTAACGCGTAGGTTTCATGACCACGGCGTTCTCC
>JAJZNH010000768.1 GCA_021811745.1 Acidobacteriota bacterium | reverse complement strand
AGGTGCTCAAGTTCGACAAGGATAAGCAACGGGTGTCCCTGGGGTTCAAGCAATTGACGCCCGATCCGTGGCTGGACGCCGCCGAGCGCTATCCGGTGGGCGCGCATGTGCGCGGCCGGGTTCTTTCGGTCACCGATTATGGCGCGTTCGTGGAGCTGGAACAGGGCATCGAGGGACTGGTTCACTTGTCTGAGATGACCTGGTCGAAACGGCTCAAGCATCCCTCCAAGCTGGTGAAGCCGGGCGATGAGGTCGAGACCGTGGTGCTCAGCGTGAATCCGTCCGACCGCCGCATCTCGCTGGGAATGAAGCAGCTCATGGAGAATCCGTGGGAGAACCTGAGCGAGCGCTATCCCACCGGCGCGGTTGTCGAAGGCCGCGTGCGCAACCTGACGGACTTCGGCGCCTTCGTGGAGATTGAAGACGGCATCGACGGGCTGGTGCACGTGTCGAACCTGAGCTGGACCAAGCGCGTCAAGCACCCCTCCGAGGTGGTAAAGAAGGGCGAAAAGGTCAAGGCCGTCGTTCTGGGCGTGGAGCCGCAGAACCGCCGGCTGAGCCTGGGCATCAAGCAGTTGCAGCCCGACGTGTGGGAGAGCTTCTTTGCCACTCACCGGGTGGGCGACGTGGTGCATGGCAAGATCCTGCGGACAGCGCAGTTCGGTGCATTCGTCGAGATTGCGGAGGGAGTTGAGGGCCTGTGCCACATCTCCGAAGCGGGTGACGAAGGCGACGGGCACGCCAAGCTGGAACAGGGCCTGGAGCATGACTTCAAAATCATCAAGATCAACGTGGAAGAGAAGAAGGTGGGCTTGAGCCTGCGCGCGGTGGGCCACGAGGCCAGCCGGGCACAGGTGGAAAGCTACAAGGCCGAAAGCCACAAGCATCCGGTCTCAAGCTCGACCACGACCCTGGGCGACCTGATCAACTGGCGCAAGGGCGAACGGTAAGACGATCTCCACGAGTCAAAGCTGGAACGCGGCGGCCACCCTTTGGGGTGGCCGTTGTGCGTCTGGAGAAAAAATAGGGGATGAAACCGCGAAGAACAAGGTCTAACATTCAAAGCTGAAATTCCATGCGGAGGGGCGGAGATGAAGATCGCAAGCGGCAGTGAACGGGCAAGCCGGAAGGGACCGGCGGACTGGTTTACGGGAGATGTCTGGATCGACGAGATTTTCAGGGGCGCGGACTCTTCGCGCACGCGGCTCTTGCGCGTAAGCTTTCCGCCGGGAGCGCGCACGGCTTGGCACACGCACCCCGTGGGACAGATTCTGCACGTGCTCTCGGGCGAGGGACTGGTGCAAACTTCGGGCGAGCCGCCGCGGACGATTCATCCCGGCGACACGGTGGTCATCGCACCCGGCGAACGCCACTGGCACGGCGCCGGTCCCGCAAACACCATGGTGCACTTGGCCCTCTATGAAACGGACGCGCGCGGAGTGGACGCTGTGTGGATGGAGCACGTGACCGACGCCGAATACAACGCCAGATAGGATGAGCCGGAAACCCTCAGTCCCTCTGCATCTGCCGCAGGACAATGACGATGCCCAGCGCGGCGAGGTTGCTGATGACGGCGAAGAGGAAGGCGCTGGCATAGCCGTAGGCTCCGATAACGGCGCCGGCAATGGGGCCGGTGAGGAAGAACGAGACATCGGCGAAGGCGGTATAAACGGCGAGGGCGGTGCCGCGGCTGTATTCCGGCACGCGCTTGACGGCCTCCACGCCAATGGCAGGAAAGACGAGCGACAGGCCGAAGCCATCAATCGCTGAGCCGGCAAAGGCCATCCATGGCGAAACCGAAAGCCACAACAACACCATCCCCGCGGCCTCGATCAGAAGCGAGACGGTGCCGACCGGGAAGCCTCCGAAACGATCGATGGTGTGGATAAAGAACAACCGCGCCAGGATGAAGGCCACGCCGAAGGCGGTGAGACAGAGGGCGGCGCCGCTCCAGTGGCGGCTCGCGTAATAGAGCGTGATGAAGGTGGCAAGGACGCTATAACCCACGCCGCTGAGCGCCAGGCCCATGCCGTGTGGAGTAACGCGGCCCAGCACATGCGCGAAGGAAAGATTCTCGCCGGGCATAACCGGCAGCGAGTCTTTGCGAAGCGCAAGCATGAAGCTGAAGGCGCAGATCGCGATGGTGACGAAACCGATGGCGGGCAAGCCCCACTGCTGGTCGAGAATCACTCCCAAAGGCGCGCCGATGGCCATGCCCCCATAAGTGCTGACGCCGTTATAGCCGATGACCTTTGCCATGTTTTGCGGGCCGGCGCTGCTGATGCCCCACAATGTCGATCCTGTGGCGCCAAGGCTTTCGCCCACGCCAAGCAGCAGGCGGCTGGCGATCAGCACGGCAAAGCTGAGCCAGGGAATGGCGCGCAGCGTCACGGCGACGATGAGCATCGCGCCGCTTGCCGTGCAGGCTCCCATACCCCCCAGGACCGCAACCTTGGCGCCCACTTGGTCGCTGATGCGGCCCGCCCAGGGCCGGCTGACAAGCGTTGCGATGTACTGGACGCTGATGACCAGGCCGGCCAGCATGGCGCTATAGCCCATGCGCAGATGCACGTACTCTGGTAGGACCGCGAGAGGGAAGCCGATGGAGAGGTAACAGATAAAGGTAAAGTAGACGAAACTCAGGATATGCCGCGCGCTCTGGCGGTCTGCGGGTGAAGGATCGAGCACGCTGGCTGCGGCGGAATCTTGCATCTGATGAAACAGGAGGCCTGCAAATCAAGGCTGGCTTTCTTCGAAGTATAACGGAGATTTGATCCTGTCCGTCCCGTCATGTGGTCATACCTCTGATCCAGCCCAGGCATCTCATGGGCCTGATCCGCCGATTGCGCCGGCAATCTAAACTAAAGGTGCGATGCAGGGTTTTCATGTGGAGCACTTCGGTTGCAGGGCGGCGCGCGCCGACGGCGAGGCGGTGAGCGGGCATTTGCTTGCGGCCGGGCTCAGCGAACGCGAGCCAGCGGCAGCCGATGTGGTCATCGTGAACACCTGTAGTGTGACGGCCGAGGCGGACCGGGCGGCGCGGGCATTCATCCGCCGCACACACCGGCTGAATCCGGAAGCGCGCATCGTGGTCACCGGCTGCTATGCGCAGCGCGCGCCCGAGGAGCTGGCAGGACTGGCGGGCGTAACCGCCGTGGTGGGCAACAGCCATAAGGCGATGGCTCCGGAGATTATTTTGGGGATGGCGGCCGGACGCTCCGGCAGAGAAAATAGCCCGTCGCAACTAGTCAGCGCGGCGTCGCTGCTGGCCGACGGGGCGAAGGCTCCCGTGTGGGTGGACGACCGCTTCGCGCACTCGTTTCTGGAGGAGGCGCAGCTTGCGCCGGGAACGCAGACGCGGCCCAACCTGAAGATCCAGGAAGGATGCGGAAACCGCTGCACGTTTTGCGTGATCCCCTGGACGCGCGGAGCATCCAGGAGCCTGCCTGCGGCAAGCGTGCTGCGGCAGGTGAATGCATTTGTAGCCGCCGGGGGCAATGAGTTGGTGCTTTCGGGAATCAACCTGGGGCGATGGGGGCGGGATTTGCCACCCTCGGATGCAGCCGCCAAACCGACACTTTCCTGGCTGGTGCGGACGATCCTGGAAGAGGCGGCGCTGCCGCGGCTGCGGCTCAGCTCGATTGAGCCCATGGACTGGAATGCGGAATTGCTGGCGCTGATGGCGGAGTTCGGCGGAAAACGGCTGGCGCGCCATGCGCATTTGCCGCTGCAGTCGGGCTCGGATGCCGTACTGCGGCGGATGCACCGGCGCTACCGGCCCTGGCACTATGCCGAAAAGGTCGCGGCTCTGGTGCGGGCGGCTGGACCCGAGCTGACGCTGGGTGCGGACATTATGGCTGGATTTCCGGGCGAGACCGGCAGCGAGTTCGAGGAGACGCTGGAGATGGTGCGGGCGCTACCCTTCGGATATCTGCACCTGTTCCCGTTTTCGCCGCGGCCCAACACGCGCGGCTGGGCGCTGCACGCTGAGTCGCCGGTGGCGCCGGAAGTGGTGGACCAGCGGATGGCGGCGCTCCGCGCGCTGGCAGCCGAGAAAACCCGCGCGCATCGCGAGCAGTTCGTGGGGCGAGCGTTGGATGCAATTACGCTGCACACGCCGGCGGCGCTCGCCGCCCTGGGCCGCACCGCTACGCTGACGGAGAATTTTCTGCCCGTCGAGATCGAGGGCCGCTTCGAGGCCAACCGGCTGGTGCGAATATCGGTGAGAAGGCTGAACGGAGAAGGTGCGCTTGAAGGCGGCCTGGCCGGCGATCAATATTGCGCAGGCGTAATGTCCGTCAGGCCGAAACCGGTTCCCTTGAACAGCAACTCTTCGCCCGTTTCCTTGGCTAGAGCGTAGGCAACGCAGTCGCCGAAGTTGAGCTTGGCGGCGTGGCGGCCTTTGCCGTAGCGCTCAAACGCCCTGCGCGCCAAAAGTGCCTGCGACTCGGTGAAAGAGGCGAGTCTGATCCGGAATCGGGCCATCAGCAGATCGAGATCTCTAACTCCCTCCATGCCCTTGCGAGCCAGAAGAATCATCGATGCCTCAAGAAAGCTCGCTGCTGACATCTTACATTCGACACAGTCGGCGATGGCCACGTCCATGCGACGCCCTTCGGGCTCATTGAAAAGGATTGCGACTAATGCCGAAGTATCGACAATCATGAGCGAACTCCGCTCTCGTCGTAACCGAGAATCTCATCTTCACTGCGTGTATCCAACACAGGCAATGCAGCGCAATGATCGGCGATAGCTCGAACGTCAGCCAACAATGCGGCCTTATCTTGCCGTTTGTGTTGCTCGCGCGCAAGGCGTTCGCGCATGGCAAGGGTGACCGCAACCGTAATGGACTCCCCGGTGGTGGCGGCGAGTTCGCGAGCGAGACGATCCGCTTCGGGCGATTTAATACTAAGCGGCATGGTACCTATCTGCCTTAAATTCTACCTGTATAGAATATCGCGTAACAATAGCTCAATCTCTGCTGACACTGCCTTCCATTCGGCCTATAGCGCTTCTCCTGCCGTGAACCGAAGCTGGAAACCTACGGGGCGGTTGAAATCGTAAGCTCTGATCCCTGATCCCTGTTCCCTGTCGCATCTCGCGGAAATGATACCGTGAGTTGAAATCGCAAGGGCTACATGCGCAGGAGAATTGCTCTAAACCCTTTGTCCAGCAAAGCCAAGCCAATGCTATACTCAGGGTCAGTTCGTGGGCCCGTGGCGAATGGGGAGTTCTTCGGCGGCGGGCACAGAGGAGAGACGGAGGAGCATCATCGCATTCGATAAACGTTCGACAAAATCTTTTATCCGCATCAACGACCGGATTCGCGCGCGCGAAGTTCGCGTGATCGACGAGAAGGGCGAGCAACTCGGTATTCTTCCGCCCTACGAGGCGTTGAAGATCGCCCGCGAGCGCGGGCTTGATCTGGTGGAAGTTTCGCCCAACGCGATCCCGCCGGTATGCCGCATCCAGGACTACGGCCGCTACCTATACGAAAAGGAAAAGAGCGAGCGAGCCGCCCGCAAGAAGCAAAAGGTCATCACGATCAAGGAGGTCAAGTTCTCCGTGACCGTGGACGAGCACGATTACCAGACGAAGAAGAACCAGGCAGTGCGCTTCCTGAGCGAAGGCGATAAGGTAAAGGCCAGCCTGCGCTTCCGCGGCCGCCAGATGGCGCATCGCGAGCTGGGCTACAAAATCATCAACCGGCTCATCCAGGACATTGGCGACGCTGGGACGGTAGAGTTCATGCCGCGCATGGAAGGAACGATCCTGCACGCGATTCTGGCCCCAACCCGGAAGCAGGAAAGCGGAAAGCCCAAACCTGCCACGCCCCCGCAGACCCAGTCCGCGCCGCGCCCGCCGGTAAGCCAGGCGCAATAGCACTCATCTCAGTAGAACGCAGACAGACCGCCCAAGCGGGTGGTCTCTGCTTCGCCGTGGAAGATTGCCGGCGTAGGCAGGAATAGCACGGCTGGAAATGCCGTGGAACGGCGCAAAGCCCGCCTGCGCAGGAGGCCGTGGCAGGAACGCGGATCGAAATACTTTGCGCTGTTGCCGCTGCGGCTGCCATTATTTCTGCGGCGTTCTTTTGATGGGAGGTTGGTTGTATGAAGTTGAGCGTGCTTCTTTGTCTGGCCGCGGCAGCGGCAATGCCGGCAGCGCTTTGGGCGCAGTCTTCGGGCTGGCCGCCGTCTGCCGATCACCTGACCCTGCCCATCTGGCCCGGCACGGCTCCTGGCGAACCCGCGAACATGCCACCCGAAACGAATACGACCACGGCCAAAGATCATCTTGTGGCCGGAAGACCGGTGTTTCGCCTCGGAAACGTGTCCAGGCCGACGATTACGCTCTATGAGCCCAAGGGCGAAAACACGGGCGTCGCAATCGTGGTCTTTCCCGGCGGCGGGTACAAGATCCTGGCCATCGACCTGGAAGGCACGGAGGTGTGCGACTGGCTCACGTCGAAAGGAATTACGTGCATCCTGCTCAAGTACCGCGTTCCCAACACCGGTCCTTATCCCAAGTCGGCGGCGGCTCTGCAGGATGCGCAGCGCGCGATGGGCCTGGTGCGGCTGCACGCCGCTGAGTGGCACATCGATCCTGACCGCATCGGCGTGCTGGGCTTCTCGGCCGGCGGGTATTTGTCCGCCGCAATCAGCAATCTCTATGAGCAGCGTCTCTACGAGCCGGTGGACGCCGCCGACAAGCTGAGTTGCCGGCCGGATTTTTCGGCCGTGATCTATCCCGGCTACCTGGCACTGCCGGACCAGAACTTTGCGCCGAAC
>JAJZNH010000621.1 GCA_021811745.1 Acidobacteriota bacterium | reverse complement strand
GTTGTGAGGTGCCGACGTGCGCAACTATTTCAACTACTTCACTGAGATCGAAGAACGCTTCCAGCAGCGCCGCGGCTCCATCCTGCTGCTCTCCACGCTCGACTGGGCGCTCATCGAAACCTGGCGTGAGGCCGGCATCCCGCTGGAAGCGGCGCTGCGCGGCATCGACGCGGCCTTTGACAAGTACGAGGCGCGCAAAGCGCGACTCCGCCGCGGCGGGCGGCGCATCAACGGCCTTGCCTGGTGCGCGCAGGCGGTGATGGAAGCGGCTGAAGAACTCAACGAGGCATCCGTCGGCAGCGCCCCGGTGACAGCCGATCGCGATTCGGGCTTCGAGCGGGAGCGCGTGGCCGGCCATCTTGAAGCCGCCGCCGACGCTCTCAATGCCGCCGCCGTCGCTCCGGAGGCATGCCACGCCACCGCTGCCCGCCTTCGTGAACTGTCCGCGGAACTGCGAGCCGCCGATCCCACACAGCCCCCCGCCGTCGATCTCGAAGCCCTGGAGCGCTCGCTCACCGTGCTCGAAGAGAAGCTCTTTGCCGCTCTCACGGCAGCCGCTCCCGAGTCCCTTCTGGTCGGCCTCAGGGAACACGCGGCGCATGAGCTGGCGCCCTACCGCAGCCGCATGGGCGCCGTGCAATTGCGCCAGGTCGAGCGCCAGTTTGTGCAGAAGCAACTGCTCGTTCACTACAACCTGCCGCGCTTGAGCCTCTTTTACATGAGCCAGCAATGAAACCTTCCGCACATCAACCTGCGCAAAAGAAGGGCGGCGAGCCACAGTCCGCGCGCATCGAGAAGCCGATCTATGGCGGTGCGTTCTTGGCTCGTCCTGAGGGCAAAGCCGTCTTTGTGCCTTTCGCGCTGCCCGGTGAACAGGTTCGTGTGCGCATCGTCGAGGAAAAGCGCGCCTACGCAACCGCGGAGCTGGAAGAGATCATCATCTCAGTGCCGGAGCGTATTGAGCCCGCGTGCCGCCACTTTGGCGTGTGCGGCGGCTGCGACTACCAGCACGCGGATTACGTAACCCAGCTTGCCTTCAAGCAGGCCATCCTGCGTGAAACGCTGGAGCGCGGCGGCGTGCGCGCGCCTGAGGAGATTGCCGTACTGGACGCTTCGCCCTGGGCCTACCGCAATCGCATTCGTCTCGCCTTCGATGCGGCGGGAAATCCCGGCTATCGCAGCCGCCGCTCCCATGCCATTGTCCCCATCGCCGAGTGCCCCATTGCTGCGCCGCTGCTGGTTCAAGCCGCATGGGCCGCGGCGGAGATCGCCCGGCATGGCACATTGCGTCCAGCGGAGATCTCGCTCTTTTGCGATGCCGCGGAGACCGCCTTGCTGGCCAGCATCGTCACAACCAGCCCGGCCAGGGCCCGCTTCGATCCATTCATCCAGGAGTTCTGCGAACGCATCCCGGCTCTCCAGGGTGCTGAACTGGCCACCGAAGACCGCGCCAAACGGCAGCCGCGCACCGTCGCGCAGTGGGGCCAACCCGCGCTCAACTATCGCGCCGCTGGCTTCGACTACCGCGTTGGCCACGGAGCATTCTTCCAGGTCAATCGCTGGCTCGTCGACGCTCTGATCGAGCGCGTAACGGCCGGTCACCGCGGCGCGCTCGCCTGGGACCTTTTCGCCGGAGTCGGCCTCTTCGCGCGGCGCCTTGCGGCCAGCTTCGCCAGCGTCGTCGCCGTCGAGTCCGCCCCAGCCGCAACCGCTTCGCTTGCGCACAATCTGAGCGGCACAACCGGCGAGGCCGTTGCTTCCGATACGCTTGCCTTCCTTCGTCGCCGCAAAGCTGAGCGTCCCGGCGTCATTGTGGTCGATCCCCCGCGCACCGGCCTCGGCCCGGAGATCACCACGCTGCTCGCGGAGATCGCCGCGCCCATGTTGGTTTACGTCTCCTGCGATCCGGCCACCCTCACGCGCGATCTGCGCGCGCTTCTCGCCTCCGGCTACGCCATCGAAAGCCTCGCCCTCGCCGACCTCTTTCCACAGACCTTCCATCTGGAGACAGTGGTCCAATTGCGGCGCTCCTGATAGGCTTGTTGACCATAGTCCCAATTTCATTTTTCAGGCGCGATGCAAGCCGAATCATCCCATCCCGGGCAGCGCGTGGCGGGCCTCAATGCAGGACTCAGTGCCGTCCCGATCTTCCATGCCGCGTGGCTCTTCGCCGCCGGAATCGTACTTGCCAAAGCGCTTTGGCTGCGGCCCGGCCTGGTGTTGATCGCACTGGCTCCCGTGGCCGTGCTCGTCGTCATCGCTGCCTTGCGCGCGCAGCGCCTCGCATGGCTGCCGCTTGCGGTTCTGTGGCTGCTGCTGGGCACCTGGTGCGCCGAGATGGAGCCGCAGCCCGCACCCGCGCCTGCGCTGGCCGCGCTCTCTGACGGCCTTCTACGCACCGTCGAGGGAACCGTCGTTGCTACCGGACCCGTCCGCACCGAGAGCGCGTCCGATGCGGACCACCCTGCCGTCACGGCACAATTGCCCTCATTTGTCGCGGAGATCATCGACCTGCGTGTCTCCAGCCTTGAAGTCGTCACCGATACCGAGGACACGCAGGCTCCCATCACCGGCGGGGTCCGTCTCACCATTCGCTGGCCGGTCGGTGCGGCCAGCTCGTCCGCCACGCAGATCTTTCCCTGCGGCGAGCGCATCCGTGCCGTAGTCCGCCTGCTGCCGCCGCAGGTCTATCACGACCCCGGCGTCTGGAGCCGCGCGGACTACCTCCTCGATCAGGGCATCACTTCGACAGCTGCCGTAGCCGCCGATCAGGTGGAGCGGCTTGGGTCTTCACCGGGATCATCTATCTCCTGCGTTCTCGGCTCCTGGCAGCACGCCACCGCAGCGCGCCTGCTGGCTCTGCCCGTGGCTATGCGCCGCCTGCCGCCGTTCCTGCGTCTCACGCCGGACGACACCGCCATGCTCGCCGCCATGGTTGCGGGCGACCGCACCTATCTCACCCATACCCTTCGTGTGGGCTTTGAGCGGACCGGTTCCTTTCACATGTTGGTAGTCTCCGGCCTCCATCTCTCCATCGTTGCCGGCTGCATCTTCTGGATCACGCGCCGCCTGCGCCTTCCGCGCGTGCCCGCCACGTTCATCACCATTCTTGCCTCCTATGGCTACGCACTCTTTACCGGCTTCGCCACGCCCGTGCAGCGCTCGCTGTCGATGATCACGCTCTATCTGCTGGGCCGGCTCGTCTACCGCGAGCGCAGCCCGCTGAACACCATCGGCTTTGCCGCGCTGTGCCTGCTGGCCGTGAGTCCCCGCAGCCTCTTCGACGCAAGCTTTCAGATGACGTTGCTGGCGGTTGTCGCCATCGCCGGCGTCTCCGCTCCGCTGCTCCAGGCCACCATCCACCCCTACCTGGCCGCCACGCGGGACCTGCGTCTTATCGCCATTGACGTCAAGCTCGCGCCCAAACTCGCGCAGTTTCGCGTGGCACTGCGCATGGTTGCCGCGCGCCTGCAGGCAATGGGGCGCAGCCGCCTTGCCTGGCGCATTTTCCCCTGGACCGTGCGCTTCGTGCTCGGCATCATTGAGATGCTGGCCGTCGCTTGCGTGGTGGAACTGGCCATGACCCTGCCCATGGCCGTCTACTTTCACCGCATCACCCTCTTCGCGCTGCCGGTGAATCTTCTTATTCTGCCGCTGCTCGCCGTGCTGCTGCCTGCCGCGCTGATCGTGCTTCTGGCCCTGCTCGTCTGGCCTCCGTCAGCCGTGATACCCGCCATGGCGGTGGCGCTGGCGCTTCATGCCGGTGTGGCTCTGGTGCATCTCTTCGGGGCGCTGGCCCTCGGCGACCTCCGCGTTCCCACTCCGCTGCTCTGGCAGTCAGCAGTCTTTTGTGTGTTGCTCGCGGCAGCCATTGTGCTGGCTCACAAGGGCCTGTCCGGCGATGCCCGCGGGGCGCGCAAAGGCGCCTGGGCGGCGCTGCTGGCTTCCGCCCTGGCAGCGGTGGCGCCTCGCCCCCTCCAGCACCCCCACAACGCCCTGCTGGTCGAGGCCATTGACGTGGGCCAGGGTGACTCGCTGCTGCTCATCACTCCGGATGGCAAGACTCTCCTGGTCGATGGCGGCGGTTTCGGTGGCGGTCCGCGTTACGCTCCGCAGAATTTCGACATCGGCGAGGAGGTTGTCTCCCCGGTTCTCTGGTCGCGCGGCATCCGCCGTCTTGACGCTGTCGCCCTTAGCCACGCCCACTCCGACCACATGGGCGGTCTGCCCGCCGTTCTTGCCAACTTCGGGCCAGCTGAGCTCTGGGTGGGCAACAATCCACCCATCCCCGCCTACAAAGCGCTCCTCGAAGAGGCTGCCGGCCTGCACATCCGCGTGCGCTCGCTCCGCTCTGGCGAGACCCTCGGTTTTGGCAAGACTCAGATCAACGTACTGGCGCCCCTGCCTGGCTATCGGCCGGGAAGCGAACCCGCGAACGACGACTCGCTCGTCCTGCACGTAGCCTATGGCGCTACTTCAGTGCTTCTGGAAGGCGATTCCGAGGAGCCCATCGAGCGCGCCATGCTGGCCGAACGCGGCCTTGCCAGCACCCTGCTCAAAGTCGCCCATCACGGCAGCATCACATCCACGCGCCCTCCGTTCCTGGCGCGCGTAGCCCCGCAGTGCGCTATCATCTCCTGCGGGCTTCATAACCGCTACGGCCATCCCCGCGAAGAGGTTCTGGAGGAACTGGAATCGGCCCACGTCCACACCTTCGTCACCGCCTTCGGCGGCGCCACATGCTTCCGCCTTGACGGAAAGGCCACTACTCCCGACCCAGAATGCGCCTGGCCGCAATCACCTTAAGAGGCTGCTGAAAGTCTTGTTGAGATTAGTGCCCTGTGTCAGGGCATGACTTTAGAGGCGGCGGAGACACCCATCGCGGTCAGGGTCTTGTAACAGGGTACAACTTCAGTCGTGCCACAACTGCAACAAAACAAAGACCGGGCTTTAGCACCTGTGGAATGCGAACATACGCATTCCTTTATGGCGCTGTGCATAGAACGCCTCAATTTTATTTGTAACGTTTGCCATTTCAATGGAAGGCAGCGCCTCCTTGAGAGAGCCGCCGTCCCCCGCAGCGGACTCCCAGCTTTGCTTTACGGCGGAAGAAAAAGTGCCCTTGTCGCACCGAAACCCGCAATCTGAGGGTCTGGGTCTACCCAAGGTATAACCACCGGATTAGACAGCGATGATTCACACCGCGCTATGGGATGATCGCCGGAGTTGTCAGTCTCGTGAAACCAACCCGGCAACGCCGGAGATACTCCTGTGGCTCTGCAGTGCCTAGCGCCTAACTATGGTCTGTCAGGGATTTTTCGCCGGATATTTCTTCGAGTAGGACGGGGCGGTGTTCGTCGTAGGATTTACGCGCTGCCAGTGCCATTGCCACGGGAATACGTCCGTCAATGCCGCTGACCGGCGCGGGCCTCTGGTCGATGACGGCCTGAATGAAGGATTGCAGTTCGAGAACGAAGCTCTCGGTATAGCGCTCCATGAAAAAATTCAGCGGAAGATCCGTGTAAATGGATTGCCCGGTGCTGACAACAGCTCGATTGGGATAGATATTTTCTGTTGCAATCTTGCCTTTGCTGCCAAAAACCTCGACGCGCTGATCGTAGCCGTAGACGGCCTTGCGGCTGTTGTCGATGGTGCCGATGACGCCATTGCGGAAGCGAAGCAGAATGAGCGCGGTATCCAGATCGCCGGCCTCGCCGATGGCGGGATCAACCATCACGCCGCCCGCGGTGTAGATCTCCTCCACTTCATCGCCGACAAGAAAACGCGCCATATCGAAGTCGTGGATAGTCATGTCGAGAAAGATGCCGCCAGAGGCGCGGATGTAAGAGAGAGGCGGCGGCGCGGGATCGCGACTGATGATATGAAGCAGGTTCGGAGTCCCAATTTCGCCGCTCGCGATGGCATGACGGACGCGCATGAAGTTGGCGTCGAAGCGGCGATTGAAGCCGATCTGAAGCAGCACACCTGCCTCTTTCACTGCGGCAAGTGCGGCGTCAATTGCCGCAAGGCTGAAGGAGATCGGCTTCTCGCAGAAGATGTGCTTGCCGGCGCGCGCTGCCTGCACAATGAGATCGGCATGCGTACCCGTGGGAGAGCAGATGAGGACCGCATCGATTTCCGGATCGGCAATGATCTCGCTGGGCGAAGCGGCAACCTTGGGAATATTGCAGCGCGCCGCCACCGCTCGCGCTGCCTCGCAGTTGGGGTCGGCAATCGCCACAAGCTGCGACTCGGGCATCCGGAACGCCAGTGTTTCCGCATGCACCCGCCCGATGCGCCCGGCGCCGATGATTCCGCAGTGAAGCTTCTTTCCGTTCATGATGCTCCTCACTAAGAACAGCTTAGGCAAAGTTCGTCTCGATGGAGCGCAGGTATTCGCGGTTGCGCAGCGCGCTTTCCCGCGGTGTTCCCATGCCGGGTAGAACGTCCTGCTCGACGAGGACATATCCCTTGTAGTCGCGTGCGGCGAGCCAGCGCAGCAAGGCAGGAAAGTCCACGCATCCCTTGCCCAGCTCGCAGAAGATGCCGTGCCACACGCCGTTGAAATAGTCCCACTCTTGCTGGCGCGCGCGACGGGCAAGCCCTGGATCCAGATCCTTCAGATGGATGTACCAGATGCGGCCGGCGAAGCGATTGAGCACCGCGGTGAGATCGCACTCTTCGATGCCGGCGCCGCGATAATAGTGGCCGGTATCGAAGACAAGGCCGAGCCGGTCCGGGTTGGTGAGATCAAGCAGAGTGGCGATTTCGTCTGGCGTTTCAACGTA
>JAJZNH010000842.1 GCA_021811745.1 Acidobacteriota bacterium | reverse complement strand
TCCGATCTCGCGAACATCCTCTCGCAGAACCATCTGCGCAACCTGCGCGTGGCCGAAACCGAGAAGTTCGCGCACGTCACCTACTTCTTCAACGGCGGCATCGAAAAGCCTTTCCCCGGCGAGGATCGCGCGCTCATCCCGTCACTCAAGGTGGCCACTTATGATCTGGCGCCCGAGATGAGAGCTGAGGCCATCGGCGATGCCATCGTGAAGGCCGTGAGCGACACCGCCTTCGACCTGGTAGTCGCCAACTTTGCCAACGCCGACATGGTGGGCCACTCCGGCAAGCTGGAGCCGACCATCAAGGCCATTGAAGCCGTGGACAACCAGCTGGGTCGCATTTACAAGGCGATCAAAGAAAAGAGCGGCAGTTGGCTCATCACCGCCGACCATGGCAATGCCGAATTGATGGTGGATCCCGAGACCGGCGGCCCGCACACGGCGCACACCACCAACCCTGTGCCTTTGATCTACGTAAGCGAAGATGCCGGCCAGTACCGGCTGCGAACCGATGGCTCGCTGCGCGACATCTCACCGACGCTGCTCAATCTGCTCAAGCTCGGCCTGCCGAAAGAGATGACTGGCGGCGACCTGCGCGCGCCGGTTGCGCGATAGGCGCACCTGCTCATAACGCCAAGAGGCGGAACCGAGATGGCTCCGCCTCATTCTTTTGGCTGCGGTTCCGGTCAATTTGCGAAAGAGAACTCAACCACAAAGCAGCCTCCCAGATAACGGAGGCCCTGAAGATCCGGGCTCGGCAATGCTTTTACCGGGGCCGCAGAGATTTGATCGCCGCCGGCAGCCTTTCCTCGATCAGCTTGGCGCGCTCCGACGCAATGCCGCTCAAATACGTCGGCACCGGAGTAGCGGTAAATACCAGCACCACCGCAATCACGGAGAAGCACAGCCCCGCAACACCCGCTGAGACCAGCATATGATACATATCGTAGATGTCCAGCCCGAAAACGCTGAACGCGACATGATCCAGGGGCTTGATGTGCTTGAGAACCGCAAGCGCAAAGAGGAAAAAGAGAACCGACAGCGAGGTCAGAACGGCCAGCGTCAGATCCAGAGTGCGATGAAACTTCTGCCGCGCCCGGCAATGGGGGCATTCGGCAAAATGATGCTCGTAGTCTTTACGCATCTCCGGGTAAATGCCCGAAATGTCATATCGCCAGCTCGCCAGAATGGCGCCCACGACTCGATCAGTGCATCTTGTTCTTGCCATAAATGTAGAGACTCGCTTTGCAAAGAATGTGTTTGGCCGTCTTCAGCGTCGCGCGGCCTGTCAGGCTAAAGGAACTTCCATTCATTTGACGCGTTACTGGTCCCCGGCGATTCTGTGCCGACCTGCCATGTCGCGGCATAAGGTATCTCCCGCGGCACTTTCCTTGCCAACTCTACCCAAATCAGAGTGACGCCCGTATCTGCCTATTCTACACTAAGTTCATTAAAAACAGACAGAAGAAAGCGGTTCATCCTGCCCTGCCAGTAAAAGCCGGTTAGCCAGCAAACTTGCCTTTCCGCTTAAGGCTCGCTCCGCTGCCAACCGCGCCAGTTCCGGTAGGTTATTACTTTGGGAAAGATGCGCCAGGATGATATAGGTTGCCTGTCCGTCGTATGCGCTTTCAAGGAACCCTGCGGCAGCCTCATTGGAGAGATGCCCCACCCGCGAAAGCACCCTTTGCTTCACCGACCAGGGATAAGGGCCGTCGCGCAGCATTTCCAGGTCATGATTGGATTCGAGCAACAGCAACGCCAGCCCCTTGAGTTGCGCCTTCACGTTCGGCGGAATGTAGCCAAGGTCGGTGGCAAAGCCCATCCTCACCCCTTCGGCCCTAATGACAAAACCCACCGGGTCAGCGGCATCGTGAGGAATGGTAAACGGATTCAGGGAAATATCTCCTATTTCAAAGGGATTACCGGCCTGGAAGTACTCCGTAGCTGGAAGCCAGGCAGGATCCTCTTTCCGGGATGGCGGTTGCTGAAGACTTGCCTCTGAAGCGGCAGCGGTTGCCTCCTCGGCCTCGACAGCCGCCAGCACTTCTGGCTCTTCAGCTTCGGCGGCCACATCGGCCCCGGACTGCCGCTCAGCCGCCTGTTTGCGGGCCGCCGCGGCGGCCTCCAGCCACTGCGCATAGGTCATCTGCCGTCGCGGCGTCAGCCAGCGCATCCAGGCGCGGTGGGTGGCCTCGGTGAAGTACACAGGAACGCCCAGCTTGCGCGCCGTCACCGCCAGTCCGTTCACGTGATCCTGGTGCTCGTGGGTGATGACGATGGCGTCCAGAGTCTCTGGATCTTCGCCGGCCAGCTTCATGCGGCGGAACAGCTCCCGGCAGCTCAGCCCGGCGTCCAGCAGGATGCGCGTGCGGCCACCGGTGATGACCGTACTGTTCCCCTTCGAGCCGGACGCCAGTACCGTGAAGCGCACCATCTTTCGAGGATACCGCGAATGGCTCTGCGTGCGGCCTTCATTCCAGTAACCGAACAGGGACTGCTGCCTCGGGCGGCTCAGGCGACGCTGCTCAGCATCGCCGGAATCTCGATGGAAACCAGCGTGCCGCGCCCGGGGCTGCTCACCACGTTAAATCGCGCCTGGTTGCCGTAGAGCACATCCAGCCGCTCCTGCACATTCTTCATGCCGATGCCGGCGCCGCTGCGCTGCAGCGCGGAAGCCGGCCGCGCGCTGATGCCCACGCCGTCATCGGCTACCTCGATCCGGATGCGGTCGCCTTCGAGGCGGCTGCGCACGGTCACAGTGCCCCCGTGAATGCGCGGCTCCAACCCATGCTTGATGCTGTTCTCAATCAACGGCTGTAGCAGGATGCTGGGCACCAGGAGATCCAGCGTGCGCGGATCGATCTCTTTTTCGACCTTCAGCTTGTCGGCGCCGAAGCGCACCACCTCGATGTCCAGATAATCGTCGGTAAACTTCAGCTCCTCGCTCAGCGGAACGTAGGTGTCGTGATCCTTGAGCAGAGCGCGCAATATGTTGGCCAGCTTCACCGTCATGTCGCGGGCCAGCTCTGGACGCACTCGCACCAGCGAGGCGATCGAGTTGAGCGTGTTGAAGAGAAAGTGCGGATTGATCTGCCGCTGCAGAGCGTCCAGCCGGGCCTCCAGCAGCAGGCGCTTTTGTTCCTCCAGCGACAACTCGACGCGCAGGGCATTCCACACCTTCAGCGCGATGCCCACCACCATGGGCGCGCACAGCCACACCAGCACCTGCAAGCCCCAGGAGTTCGTGTTGAGCGCAAAGAGCCAGCGCGGCCCGGTCTCATGCGGAAGGTTCCGCGCCACCCACTCGCGCGCGATCTCCATGGCCACGATCAGAAACAGCATCATGATCTGGCGGTCGATGCGCGGCTTGCGGAGATTGCGGCGTACCCACCGGTAAAGGCTCAGATCAATAAACGGCGTGAAGGACCAGATCTCCTCCTTCTCGACAAACCGGCCCAGAATGCCCGCCGCCAGACCAAGGACCGCGTTGAACGGCAGAGCCAGGTACTCGTGGTGAAAGAGGGCCGGTATGGACAGCACCATACCGCCCAGCATGGCCCAGCCAGGACCGAGCAGCAGGCCCAGCAGAATCGTTGTTTCAAAGGAGATGTCGGCGGCCAGGAAGTTTTGCACCTTGGTGCGCACCCATACGCCCAGCGTAAGCGGCACCAGGAAAAACGCCAGCAGGCCCGCGGTTTCGCGGAAGCGGCGATGCTCGGCAAACAGCAACCGCTGAAAGGTGTGAGACCGCGCCAGCGCGCTGGCCACGGCGGCGGCCACGCCCAGCTTGACGAGCAGCGTGATCAGAATCAGCGTGTTGGTATGTTCCACGCAATCAATGTATCGCGTCCCGCTGCGAAGCGGCTAATGGATGGAGGCTGGCCGGACCCGTCCCACCTCCTGTGATGGGGATCGCAGTGCCTTACGATCCAAGAAGTAAAATAGGTTTATGGGATTTGAATGCGTGAAGAAGATCGCCGAGGCCGATTTTCCCACCCGGTGGGGTGCCTTCCGCATTCTGGGCTTTGAGGGCCAGACCGACGCGGCGCGGCCTGACTGCGGTCCGGAGAAGCAAAACGGCAGCCGAACCGAGGGCTTGGTTGCGCTCGTCATGGGCGACATCCACGCCGCAGCGCCGCTGGTCCGCATCCACTCGCAATGCCTCACCGGTGATGTCTTCGGTTCACTGCGCTGCGATTGCCGCTTGCAGCTTGAGCTCGCCCTGCGCAAGATCGCCGCGGCTGGCGCGGGGATTCTGCTGTATGAACAGCAGGAGGGCCGCGGCATCGGCCTGATGGCCAAGCTCAGGGCCTACGAGTTGCAGGACCAGGGCCTGGACACGGTGGACGCCAACGTCGAGCTGGGCTTTGCCGCCGACTGCCGCGAGTACGAGCTGCCGGCCGAGGTCCTCAAGCTGTTGGGCGTCTCTCAGGTCCGGCTCATTACCAATAATCCGGATAAAGTCTCAGCTTTGGAGTCGGCAGGCATCGCCGTGGTCGAGCGCGTATCGGCTGAGGTTGAGCCGCAGGAAACGTTTGAGCGCTACCTCAGGACCAAGCGCGAGAAGATGGGCCACATCCTCGAATCAACCTTCGAATCTGCCTCTTAGCGGCTTCTCCGCAGATACAGCTCTTGGGATTTCAGGCAAGCCGGCGATTCCCCGCCTCGGGGATCCGCCGCTCGAATCGACGCTGCGGCGCTTCGCCCTCCGCTGTAGACCGAAGTGATGAATTCAAGTGGTGCTTCCCGCGCAAAGAAGCACCACTTCGGGGCTGAAATCGCAAGGATTGCCCGCGAAGGAGACGTATCTTAGCTGATCTCCAGCACATCCGTGGCGGAGGCCGCCGCGGCTTCGGCCTGTTCCTTTACCTTCTCGGCCATCTGATAAAATTCCGCTGCCTGCGGACTCTTCGGCCCGGCCAGGGCGACAGGCAACCCGCGATCGCCACCCTCGCGGATGGCGGGAACCAGCTCGATGGAACCAAGGAAAGGAATGCTGAAGCGCTTCGCCGTCCGCTCCGCACCGCCCTTTGAGAAGATGTCAATCTGATGGTTGCAGTGCGGGCAGGTGAAGTGGCTCATGTTCTCGACGATTCCGAGCACTTCGACGTTGACCTGCGCAAACATCTCCAAGGCCTTGCGCGCATCTTCAAGGCTCACGTCACTGGGCGTCGAAACAACCACCGCGCCGGTGAGCGGCACGGTCTGCACCAGGGAAATCACCACGTCTCCGGTGCCCGGCGGCAGATCAATAATCAGGTAATCCAGCTCGCCCCAGTCCACCTGCTGCAGAAACTGGCGGATGATCTGGTGCAGCATGGGGCCGCGCATCACCAGCGGCTTGTCGCCGGGGGAGATATAGCCGATGGAAATGGTCTTGATGCCGTGCGTCAGGTTGGGCAGAATCACGTTGCCGTCGCCGACCTTCGGCTGCTCGCTCGATCCCATCATCAGCGGGACATTGGGGCCATAAATGTCTGCATCGATGAGGCCCACGCGCTGGCCCAGCTTGGAGAGCGCAATAGCCAGATTGACGGCGACAGTGGTCTTGCCTACCCCACCTTTGCCGGAGCCGACTGCGACGATTTTGGAAACGCCGGGCAACGCTACCGGCGCGGGCATGGCATGTGGATGAGCCATTGGATTCAGTTACTCCTTTTCAACGTCCTGTCTTACGAGGATCCTGCCTGGCTTGCTCAGGGAAGCTCCGGCCACTTGCCGTAAGAAGCGATCTTGCGGAATGGTCTTGGCTAAATTTTACAGGAGATGCGTCTGGCCTGCCGGGCGCGGTCCTAGCTCGGGTGCGACATCCACGCCAACCACGCGCGCGAGGATTGCATGCAGTTGCCGGACTCCATCCGTCAGCGCGGCAGGCCCCGGCTGCAGGATGCAACCCGATGGAATCTCGTAGATATGCCCGCTTTGCACGGCGCTGGTCGCTTCCCAACCCGGGCGCGACAGGATCACCTGCTTCTTCACTTTCATTCCGCACCAGGAAGCGATGACGACCTGAGGATCGCGGGCCGCCACGGCCGTGGGTTCCACAATGCGGTCCTGTGCCTTCCCGCACTCGCGCAATTCGGGAAAGAGAGCTTCACCTCCCGCAATTTCGATCAGCTCCTCGACCCACCGGATTCCGCTGATCAGCGGATCATTCCACTCCTCAAAGAAGACACGCGGCCGATAGGGGAACGCCTTTGTGGATACCGCGATTTCATCGAGACCCTGCTTGAAGCGCTCGATGAGCGCCTGGCCCTCATTCTGCCTCCCTACCAGGCGCGAGAGCATCGCAATGGTGTCGAAGATCTCGCCGATGCTGCGCTGGTTGAAGTTGAGCACAGTGAGCCCACGCGAGACGAGCTGGCGCGTGATCTCGGCCTGCACGTCAGAGAAGGTCAATACCAGATCCGGCTGGAGGGCGAGAATGGCCTCGCAGTCGGCGTCGCGGAAGGTTGACACGCGCGGCTTGGTCCGCGCTTCTAACGGGCGCGTAGTGAATCCCGAGACGCCGACGATACGGTCCTGTTCGCCAAGCAGATAGAGGATCTCGGTCGTCTCATCGGTCAGGCATACGATCCGGCGAGGATAATCTTTGGGCGTTGGTGATTGATCCTGTGCTGACTGCACTTCGCATCCAATCCATCGGTCGCTGTGCGTCACGACTCAGGGTTTGCCGGCCTCCGCCTCTTCCTGGGCAGCCGTGGCCAGCCGCTCCTGTTTGCGGCGGGCGCTTTCGGCTTCGCGGTACTTGCGGCGGCGCAGGGCGTCCGCATAGCGGCGGATCTCGTCGGGCGT
>JAJZNH010000732.1 GCA_021811745.1 Acidobacteriota bacterium | reverse complement strand
GACAACATTAAGCTGATCGATTTCGGCATTGCTGGTGACACCGGCGCCCGGCGGCTCACTTACGCCAACTTCACGGCCACGCTGGGCACGCCTGACTATATTTCGCCCGAGCAGGTGCAGGGAAAACGCGGCGATGGACGCTCCGATCTCTACGCCATGGGTGTAATGCTGTATGAGATGCTTTCAGGCAAGCTGCCCTTCTCCGGCTCCTCGCCCATGGCCGTGATGAACGACCGCCTTCTGAACCACCCCATTCCGCCTCGTGTGGCCGACCCCGCCATTACACCCCAGTTGCAGGAGGTCATCTACCGCGCGCTGGAGCGGGATCCAAGAAAACGCTATGCTACCGCGCATGATTTTCGCGGGGATCTCGAACATCTGGACCAAGTCGGGGTTGAGGACCGGGCGGAGCTGCGGAACTGGCAGAAACGCAAGAGCCACGTTCCTCGTAGGATACTTTATTACATAGCACTAGCGCTTACTCCGGTCGTGATCCTTCTGCTCATGGTGCTACTCGCACACCGCCACTGAAGCCACCCTCTGCTACCGCGCATTTTAGAATCTTCACGGGTTCTTTATGCGCCACACCCTAACATTTCAATGGATACCAGACACTTGCGTCCATGCGAAAAAAGGAGATCCATGTCTACCGAGTATCGTAATTTCCTTGCCCTTTCCTATGAGGAGCTGGAAGAGCTTAACCTGCAAGCCAAAAGCGACCGAGCCAATCGCGTCGCGGCCGATGAGGTCCGTGAAAAGCGGCTGAAGTATCTGACCGACGAAAAACGCATCAAAGCTGTAACCGTGCTGTTCAGCGACCTGGAAGGCCGCCTGCATCTGCTCGACTACGACAAGAAGTTTCTGCTCGGCTCGTATGAAAACCTGACCTTCGACGGCTCATCGATCCGCGGCTTTACCGCACAGAAGGAGAGCGACCTGCGCCTGGGCATCGACTGGAGCGCCTTCTACTGGGTGCCCGCCGACGTCTTCGGCAACGGCAAGGTGCTGGTCTTCGGCGACGTCATCGACAAGGACGGCAGCCAGTACTCCGGTGACCTTCGTGGCGTCCTCAAGAACTACTCCGAAAAGCTGTTCAAGGAAAAGAACTACACCTTGAACGCGGCCACCGAGATCGAGGGCTTCCTGTTTGCGGGCAAGGACGCCGAGCGCAAGTACCACGAGACCGGCAAGTTCGAGTTCATCAACTCCGGCGGCTACTACCATGTGCTGCCGCTCGATCCCCTGCGCCAGTTCATCGACACCGCGGCCGAAGTGCAGCGCGCCATGGGCTTCCAGAACGAAAAGGATCACCCCGAGGTCGCGCCCAGCCAGTTCGAGATCAACTTCGGCTACGCCGAGGCGGTCGCCGCCGCGGACCAGATTCAGCTCTACAAGCTGCTCTGCCGCCAGATCGCCAACAACATGGGCTATACCTCCAGCTTCCTGCCCAAGCCGGTCGTCGGCGTAAACGGCAGCGGCATGCACACCAACGTTTCAGTCTCCAAGGGCAAGACCAACCTCTTCTGGGACGAAAAGGGTGAGGAGCAGCTTTCTAAGTTCGGCTGGGACTTCCTGGACCGTATCCTGAGCCACGCTCTGGATCTCTGCCTGATCTTCAACTCCAGCGTGAACGCCTATCGCCGCCTGGATCCGCATTTCGAAGCCCCGAACCAGATTCGCGCCTCGGCGGTGGATCGCGGCGCCATGGTGCGCGTGCCCATCGGCAACTCCCGCTCGATGCGCACCGAGGTGCGCGCGGTGGCGCCGGACGCCAATCCCTACCTGGCGCTCTATGGCATCTTCAAGACCGGCCTTGACGGAACCATCTCGAAGGCCAACAATCTGCGCGCCGGCGGCCGTTATCTGCCCGACAACATCCAGCAGGCAATCGACGACTTCAAGGACTCGAAGTGGATTGCGGAGATTCTGGGCGAGGATGTTCAGGGCCGCTATGTGGACCTGAAGCAGGCCGTCGCCAACCGCTCGCCGCGCGAGCTTGGCACCATCGTCAAAGGCTCCGAAGTGCAGTTCCACCACGCCGTCTACAACCAATCCCTCTGGAACCTCTTCTAGAAGCAATCTGCACAACGGAGAATCGGCATAGGAGGAGCGGACACCCGCTCCCCTCTGTGTCAGTACATGCGACAAGGCCCCGCAGATGCGGGGCCTTGTACTATCGGTGAGCTATTCCTCTATTTCAGCGTCAAGTCCGCTGTGAGCGGCGTGTTTTCACTGGAGTCGCCAACGCGGATCACGAACCTGCCGGGATCGATGGTCCACTTGTGGGCCGACTCGTCCCAATAGCTGAAGGAGCGGGCGTCGAGGTTGAGGGTTACGTGCCGGGTAGCGCCGGGGGCCAGGCGGACTTTCTCAAAGCCCTTCAACTCGCGCTCGGGGCGGCTGGCCTTGGCGGTGGGATCGGAGACATAAAGTTGGGCGACTTCAGCTCCAGTGACCTTGCCGGTGTTGGTGACATCGAAACTGACCGGAACCATGGAACCAGCCGGAGCCGAAGCGGGTACGTGCAGATTCGAAAAGCTGAATGTGGTGTAGCTGAGACCGAAACCGAAGGGGAACAGCGGCTGCTTGCCCTCGGTCGTCCAGTAGCGGTAGCCGACCATGAGCTTGTCTCCGTACTTGATGTGCTGAATGGTATACGTGACGGGCTCGCCGTTGGCTCCGGTTTCGCGCAGCGTGGTATCGCCGCCCTTCACCGGGTAGTACCAGGCATACGAGGCGCTATCCGGCCAACTGCGGTCAAAGGTGACGGGCAGCTTGCCCTCGGGGTCATGCTTGCCAAAGAGGATTTCGGCGATGGCCGTGCCACCCTCCTGACCGGGATACCAGGTGTGCAGCAGCACCGGAACCTTGTCGAGCCAGCTTTGTGTCTCCATGCCGCCGCCACCGGTCAACGTGACGATGGTGTGTGGATTGGCCGCGGCCATAGCCTGAATCAGCTGATCCTGGCCCCAGGGCAGCGCAAAGGTGCGGTCGTGGCCTTCGCCCTCGGTAATGGGATCGAAGCCAACGGCAACTACAACTACATCGGCAAGGGAGGCAAACTTCTTGGCGTCAGCAGAGACCAGGTCTGGACCATAGATAATGCCGAGGCCAAAGTTGTTGGCAGGCGTGTGGGGCAGATAGTCGGCTACCACCTTGACCGTCTGTCCGGCATTCAAGTCAATCGTCGCGTACTGCGGAACCTGGCCTTCGGCGTGTTCCTGATCCAGAATCTGCTTGCCATCAATGAGAACCTTAAAGGCATCCTGGCGAGAGGAGGCAGCCAGGATCAGATACTTGCCGGCCTCGCCTGCTTTGTAGGACGTGGTATAGCGAATACTGCGAGCCTGCGCGGCTGCGCGGCCGCGCATTCCCGGCAACAGGTTGCTGAGGGTCCTGAGCGAAGACGTTTCCGGCATGCCGGTAAAGTCGCCGCTGGGGAAGGTTTCCATCTTGATGCCGCCCTGCCACTGCATGTGCTGGAAGACATCCGCCATATCGGGCAGGCCGCGGCTGTAGAGAACGTGGACCTTGGGGCCGAGGAAGTTGGCGATGCCGGTAAGCGTGCTGACCGGCTCAAACGCATGAGCTTCAGAAGAACCGCCGCCGCCGGTAACCGCCGGCCATGCATCCGGCCCGACAATGGCAATGGTCTTGATCTTCGCCGGGTCGAGCGGAAGCAGATGACCCTCATTCTTGAGCAGCGTGATGCTTTCCAGCGCCCCCTGCAAAGCGACCGCGCGGTCGGCTACGGAGTAGGTGGAGTCATCGGGATCGAACTGCGGACGGTCGAGGAAGTGATAGCGGTACATCACGCGAAAGAGGCGCAGAACATGATCGTCGATGGTGGGCACCTTCACGGTACCGTTTTTGACTGCCGGCAGCAGGGTTTCTGCATTCATGAAGCGCGGGCTGGGCATCTCGAGGTCGAGGCCATTGTTGACTGCCGCGACTCCGTCATAAGTAGCCGCCCAGTCCGACATCAGGACGCCCTTGAAGCCCCACTCGCCCTTGAGCAGCTTCAAGTTGAGAAATGCATTCTGGGTAGCGTGGACCCCGTTGACCAGATTGTAGGAGTTCATCACCGCATCCACGTGGCCCTTGGTCACAGCAGCCTCGAACGACGGCAGGTAAATCTCGCGCATGGTGCGCTCGTCCACGTCAGAGCTGGCGTTATGGCGGTTGTACTCTTCATTATTCAGCGCGTAGTGCTTGACCGTCGCGATGACCCCCTGCGATTGCACGCCCTGAATATATGGCACGACCAGCACGGAGTTGAGGTAAGGATCCTCGGAGAGATACTCGAAATTGCGTCCGCCGACGGGCGCGCGGGCAATGTTGACGCCGGGACCCAGCAGAAAGTTGACACTGCGCGCGCGGGCGTCCCTGCCAAGGCCCTCGCCGAGCTTGCGCGCGAAAGCCGGGTCCCAGGTGGCGGCCAGAGCTACGCCGCCGGCATATGCAGTGGTCGGCCCCCAGGTGCGCACCCCCACTGAAGCGTCGGACATCTTGAAGCGGGGCAGCCCGATCGAGGGAATCGCGTGTGTGTACATGCCGTCAATACCGCCCAGCAGCTCGATCTTCTGCTCAAGGGTGAGCTTGTCTAGAAGGGCGTGAGCCTTGGCCTCGATGGCAGGAGAGTCCGGCACGGGAGCCTGCGCCGCCGCTTGCAGTCCCGTGACCGCAGCGCACGCGAGCAGGACCGGCAACAGGCAGACCCACACAAAGACAGAAATCGCATTCATGGAGCGATTGTTAGGATTTTTCATGACGCGAAAAGGGTAGCGCATTTGCCGGCCGGATGTATAGATGTTGCCCGGTACGGGTGGATGCGTACAATGGTTGCCGAAGTAAATACTGGGGCGGAGGCATCATGGAACAGAAATTTTCGCGGCGGAACTTTATCGGAACTACGGGTGCAACACTGTTGGCGGGGCTGGCGTCTGCGGCAGGAACAAACGCCGGCCCACTCAGCGCGGCAAACGGCGGCGCACAGGCAACCACGGAAATCCGCTCGCGGCCAAACCTGGTTCTCTTTATGCCCGACGAACTCCGCGCCGACGCGCTGGCCTGTTACGGCAATCAGGTTTGCAAAACTCCCAATCTCGACAAGCTGGCCGCGGAGGGCACGCGCTTTGCGAACTGCCATGTACAGTACCCGGTCTGCGGCGCCTCGCGATGCAGCCTGCTTACCGGCTGGCCCACCAACGTGCGCGGACATAGGAGCCTGATGTATTTTCTTCGCCCCGAAGAGCCTAATCTGTTCCGGTACCTGCGCCAGGCCGGCTATGACGTCTTCTGGTTCGGAAAAAATGACGCCCTGGCAGCGCAGTCGTTCTATCAGAGCGTAACGCAGTGGAACTACCTGGACCATATGCCCGTGGGAGGCCATGGCGGAGGCGGCGGAGCACATGGAGGCGAGCCCAGGCAGGAATATGCGCGCACGTTCATCAGCGAAGGGCGCCACGAGCGAACCGCGACAGGCGATTACCACAACCTGCAAGCCGGGATTCGCATTCTGGAGCGGCGCGAAACTGAGCGGCCATTCTGCATCTTTCTGCCGCTCTCTTCGCCGCATCCGCCGTATGGCCCACCGGAGGGCTTCCGGAGCATGTACAATCCCGCGGATATCACCGGGCTTCGGCCCATCGGCCTTCCCCGCAAGCCGAATTACATTGAAGCTATCCGCAAGGCTTATGGCATCGACAAAATGCCGGAGCAGACCTTCCGGCAGATACGTGCGCTTTACTACGGTATGGTAAGTTATAGCGACTGGATGCTAGGCGAGCTGATGGAAGCCATTGAGCGCACCAACCACACAAAGGACACGGCGCTCTTCGTCTTTTCGGACCACGGGGACTATGCAGGCGACTACGGACTTGTCGAGAAATGGCCCAGCGGGCTTGAGGATACCCTGACTCATGTGCCCATCATCGCCCGCGTTCCCGGCGGAAAGCCCAACTGGGTCAGCCAGGAGATGGTCGAGCTATTCGACGTAATGGCCACCTGCCTGGAACTGGCGAATACGCGCGCCAATCACACGCACTTTGCGCGCAGCCTCATGCCGCAAATCCGCGGCGGCAGCGGCGATCCTCATCGCTCCGCCTTTGCCGAAGGCGGCTACAACCTCTACGAGCCACAGTGTTTTGAAGACAACACCCACGATCCTTTGTCGCTTTACTTTCCCAAGGAGAACCTTGAGGTTGAGCATCCTGAGACTATCACGCGCGCGGCCATGGTGCGCACGCATGAGTATAAGCTTATCTCGCGCCCGCAAGGGCAAAGCGAGCTATACATCTACGAGAGCGATCCTCAGGAACTCCACAATCGCTATGGCGAGGCAAGCGTTGCTTCCATTCAAGTTGCCCTGCAAGAGCGGCTCCTGCACTGGTATCAAAACACCTCGGGCATTGCGCCCATGGACAAGGATCAGCGCGGCTTCCCGCCATTCTCTGAGACGCCAAACTTTCCCATCGAGCACGCCGTGAAACAGATCGTGGACGACACCCGCTGACCCAGGTCATCGGGGACGCGCCTTTCGGATGAACCGGCGAAAGAGTCCGCAAGCCGGAATTTGTGCAGTCAGAGATCGTTCAGCAGCACTTCTCGGCCAACGAGAAGAGGGAGGCTTGAAACGCTATGGCAATCACCCGCCGCAAGTTCATTGGAGGCGTCGTTTCGGGAGTTGCAGCCACGAAGGCCACCGGCCTCTTCGGCCAGGGGCCATCGCAATCAGCACCGGAACTCACGGCTCCCACGATCCTCAAGCGAAAGCCGCGCAAGAATGTGCTCTTTATC